>CAXUMV010000267.1:0-3854 GCA_964252065.1 uncultured Lichenihabitans sp. | reverse complement strand
CCGGGCGCCCAAATATGCCCGCGGCCCGCACCCGCCCCGCCCGGGCGACCTCGCCTATACCGAATTCACCATCTTCGGCGCTTGATCCCCGCCTTTGCGACAGCGAGCCGTTCACCGTTCCATGCCTGATCTTGTCCGAAACCTCCGATGAGCCGCTCGATGCCCGCGTCCCCCAGCCGCACCGCCGCCCGATGCCTGGTCGATCAGCTGATCGCCAACGGCGTCACCCACGTGTTCTGCGTGCCGGGCGAAAGCTTCCTCGGCGTGCTCGACGCCTTCTACGACCGGCCCGAGATCACCGTCACGGTCTGCCGCCAGGAGGGGGCGGCCGCCATGATGGCGGAGGCCGTCGGCAAGGCGACCGGCCGGCCGGGCGTGTGCTTCGTGACGCGAGGGCCGGGGGCCACCAACGCGTCCGCTGGCATCCACATCGCCGACCAGGATTCCACCCCGATGATCATGTTCGTCGGGCAGGTCGAGCGGGCGTTCCGGGGCCGCGAGGCCTTCCAGGAGCTCGACTACAAGGCGGTGTTCGGCTCCATGACGCGGCTGACGCTCGAGATCGACGATGCCGCCCGCGTGCCCGAGCTCGTCAACCGCGCCTTCGTGGCCGCCTCGAGCGGGCGTCCCGGGCCCGTGGTGGTCAGCCTGCCCAAGGACATGCTGAACGAACCGGTCGCCGCCGGGGCCGCGCTGCCGAGCCGCGCCGTCGAGACCGCGCCGGGGGGCGAGGACATGGCGGCGCTCGAGGCGCTGATCGCGGACGCCAAGCGGCCGCTCTTCATCCTGGGGGGCTCACGCTGGACCCCGGAGGCCTGCTCCGCGGTCGCGCGCTTCGCCGAGCGCTTCGCGATGCCCGTGGCGACCAGCTACCGCCGCGCGCCGCTATTCGACGCGCTGCACCCCAACCATGCGGGCGACGTCGGGCTCGGGCCGAACCCCAAGCTCGTCGCGCGCGTGAAGGCGGCCGACCTCCTCGTGCTCTGCGGCGGCCGCTTCGGCGAGATCCCGAGCCAGGGCTACACGCTGCTCGGCCTCCCCTGCCCCGCCGTGACGCTGGTGCACGTCTATCCCGATGCGGCCGAGCTCGGGCGCCTCTACCAGCCGGCCCTCGCCATCCATGCGACCCCGGTCCGCTTCGCAGCGGCGCTGGACCGCCTGCAGCCGCGCACGGCACCGGTCTGGGCCGCGGAGACCGCGGCCGCGCACGCGGACTATCTCGCCTGGTCGGAGGAGCCGACGCCGCAGCCGGGCGCGGTCAATCTCGGGGCCGTGATGGCTTGGCTGCGGGACAACGTGCCGGCCGACACGATCCTCTGCAACGGAGCAGGCAATTACGCCTCCTGGATCCACCGGTTCTATCGGTTCCGGAATTTCGCCACCCACATCGCGCCCACCTCGGCCTCCATGGGCTACGGGATCCCGGCCGCGGTCGCGATGGCGCGGCTCCATCCGGACCGGCTGGTGCTCTCCATCAACGGTGACGGCGATTTCCTGATGAACGGGCAGGATTTCGCGACCGCGGTCCAATACGAGCTGCCGATCGTGGCGATCGTGGCCGACAACGGCAGTTACGGCACGATCCGCATGCACCAGGAGCGCGAGTTCCCCGGCCGGGTCTCGGCGACGGCGCTGCGCAACCCGGACTTTGCGGCGTATGCGCGAGCCTTCGGCGGTTTCGGCGTCTCCGTGAACGCCACGGCGGCCTTCCCCGACGCATTCGCGGCAGCCCGCGCCTCGGGCCTGCCCGCGATCATCCACCTCTCGATCGATCCCGACGCGATCCTCCCCGGCACGACGCTCACCAAGATCCGCGAGGGGGCGATCGCCAGGCGCGGATAACCGCGAGGCGAGCGTTCCAAGGCGGCTATATTCGCTCTACGATGATTCCGGGAACGATCGATCGGAGAGGCCGGTGCTGGCCGAGGTTGGCGAGGATGACCCGTCGTCGGATCTGCGGGCCGCCGCCGCCAGCCGGCGGTTCAGGACCATCATGGCGGACCCGCCCTGGCGGTTCCAGAACGCCACGGGCAAGGTCGCGCCCGAACACAGGCGGCTGAGCCGCTATGGCACGATGACACTCGAGGCGATCGCGGCCCTGCCGGTCGCGGGCCTCGCCGAGGACACGGCCCATCTCTACCTCTGGGTGCCGAACGCGCTTTTGCCGGAGGGCCTCGCGGTCATGCAGGCATGGGGGTTCGCCTACAAATCCAACCTCGTGTGGCACAAGGTCAGGAAGGACGGCGGGTCCGACGGCCGGGGTGTCGGCTTCTACTTCCGCAATGTCACCGAGCTGATCCTGTTCGGGGTCCGGGGCAGGAAGGCCCGCACGCTTGGGCCGGGCCGCCGCCAGGTCAACATGATCGAGACGCGCAAGCGGGAGCACTCCCGCAAGCCGGACGAGCAATATGCACTGATCGAAGCCTGCTCGCCAGGCCCCTACCTCGAACTCTTCGGGCGCGGCGTGCGGCCGGGGTGGACGACCTGGGGCCATCAGGCCGAGGAGGACTATGAGCCGACATGGCCCACCTACGCGCACCACTCGCAGGCCGGGCGGAGGGGCGCGCCGGTCGAGTGACGTCCCCGTCGTGATTGGCCCGCGGTACCCCAGCCGTCCGCACCGGTGCATGGATCGGCACGGCGCCGACGCGCCTTGCGATGACGGCGCGGGAGGGGAACGTCTCCCCTCCCAGACGCTGCCGCCCGCATGAGCGGGACGGCAGCGCGGTTGGCGTTACTTCTTGCCGGCGGGCTTGGCGGCCGGGGCTGCGCCCTTGGCCGGGGCTGCCCCCTTGGCGGGAGCCGCGCCCTTGGCCGGGGCCCCGCCCTTGGCCGGAGCGGCACCGCCCTTGGGCGGGGCGGCGGCGAGGGACTTGGCGGACGCCTCGGCGGCCGCCGCGGCTTCGGCGGAGACCTCCGCATCGCTCAGCGTCGATGGCGGCGTCACGGACACGATCGTGGCATCGCGGGTGCGGGCGGCCGGCGCGCAGCCGGGCGGCAGCTGGACCTCGGACACGTGCAGCGATTCGCTGATGTCGAGCGCCCCCACGTCCACCGTCACCGCATCGGGGATGCGGTCGCCGGGCACCATCAGCTCGATGGCGTGCAGCACGATGTTGAGCGCGCCGCCCCGCTTGATGCCGGGGGCCGCCTCGCTGTTCACGAAATGCACCGGGATGCTGAGCTTGAGGCGCGAGCCCGCCTGCAGGCGGAAGAAGTCGATATGGGTCGGGGTGTCCTTGACCACGTCGAGCTGGTAGTCGCGCGGGATGACCCGCTCGCGCCGGCCATCGACGCTGATCTCGAAGATGGTGGTCAGGAAGTGCCCGGCATAGATGAGCTTGTGCACTTCGCGGTAGTCCAGCGAGATCGGTTCGGCGGCCTGCTTGCCGCCGTAGATCACTGCCGGAACGCGGCCTTCACGGCGTACGCTGCGGGCGGCCCCCTTGCCTGTCCCGCTGCGGACCGTGGCCGCGATCTCTTTGGTCGCTGCCATGATGATGTCCTTGTGCTTCGCCTGCCGGTCCCAGGGATCCGGCGCCGGTCTGATGGTCCCCGCGCGCCCTGTGCCTCCAGGGGTGTCGGATCGGGCGCGCAAGGCTGTGTCTGATAAGCGGCGGTGTCTCGAAAGACAAGCGACGGACGAAACCTTGACTTGCGGCCTGGGAGGCGCCTCTGTATCCAAGACTATCGCGCGCGAATTACAGCGTCGCCGCGAAACGCTGGCGGAGCCCATCGTGGCATCGGGATCGAGCATGAGCCTGGCGACCGGGGGACGCATAGCGCCCCGCGCCTTCGCTCGCCCCGCCGCACGCCTCCTTCTCACCCCTGCCTTGAGGACCGGGGGACTGTGG
>CAXUMV010000266.1:4140-5438 GCA_964252065.1 uncultured Lichenihabitans sp. | reverse complement strand
AGGATCGGGCCGATCAGGGCCGGCACCAGCAGCCAGGACATCGCGGACACGAGGTTGCGGCGCTCGACGCTGCGCAGGAGGACGAGCCGGCCGACCGGCATCATCATGGCGCCGCCGAGCCCCTGGAAGAGGCGGGCGACCACGAACCACAGGAGACTCGGCGCCCAGGCGCACAGCACCGAGCCGAGAAGGAAGACCACGATCGCGGCGCGGAAGACGCGTCGCGCGCCGAACCGGTCCGCCACCTTGCCGCTGGCCGGGATGAAGATCGCCAGGCTGAGCAGATACGAGGTGAGCGCGACGCTCATGCTGGGGGCCGTCACCCCGAAGTCGCGCGCCATGGTGGGGAGCGCGGTCGCGAGCACGGTCGCGTCGAGCTGCTCCATGAACATCGCGCTGGCGATGATGAGGGCGATGGTGCGGAAGTTGCGGGCGGCGGCCGGAGCGGAATCAGGCATTGCAGCCGGCATCCCTAGACCCGCGCGCCGCATGGCGATAGCCGCAATGCGCCATGGCGGCCATGCGTTGGACGCCTCACAAAAAAAGAGCGCCCCGCGGGGCGCTCTTCTCGACTGCTTTGATCCGCCGGATCAGGCGGCCTTGGACTCCACGACCTTGGGGCCGCGGGTCGCGCCGATCTGGATCTGGCGGGGCTTCTGCGCCTCCGGGATCTCGCGGACGAGGTCGACGTGGAGCAGGCCGTGCTCGAGCAGCGCACCCGTCACCTGGACGTGGTCGGCCAGCTGGAAGCGTCGCTCGAAGGCGCGAGCCGCGATGCCCTGGTAGAGCACCTCGGGCTTGGCCGCCTCGCCCTCGACGGGCGCCTTGGACCCGCGGATGAGAAGCGTATTCTCGCGCGTCTCGATCGTCAGATCCTTCTCGGCGAAGCCGGCGACCGCGACCGAGATGCGGTAGGCGTTCTCGCCCGTGCGCTCGATGTTATAGGGCGGATAGGTGGGCGCCGCGCCTTCGACACCCGACATCTGGTCGATCAGGTTGAAGAGCCGGTCGAACCCCACGGTCGACCGATAGAGCGGCGAGAGATCGTACTGACGCATGACATATCCTCCGAAAAGCGACATGGGGCTGAAGGCATCGGGCCCGCAGCCAACCCGTTGTTCCGCGCGTCCGTTATGGCCCGCGCAGACCAGAAAATGGGGATCGCCATTCGCCGCGCAAGACCTTTCAGCCGACGTGCTCGCGTAAAAAAGGCAGGCTGCGGCTCAGCGCGAGCTCGGCGCTCGCCTTGTCGTAGCTGCCGCGCGCGTCGCAGTTGAAGCCGTGGCCGGCCGCATAGG
>CAXUMV010000266.1:3120-4130 GCA_964252065.1 uncultured Lichenihabitans sp. | reverse complement strand
GGCCCTGATCTTCGCGACGTCGCTCATCGGGATGTGGTCGTCGTGCTCGCCGAAGTGCAGCATCGTGGGCACGGCGGGCGTCCGGTCCAGCAGGCCCGCGATGCCGCCGCCGTAGTAGCCGACGGCCGCCGAGACCGGCAGGTCGAGGGCCGCCGCGAAGGCGAGCGTCCCGCCCCAGCAATAGCCGACGATGCCCACATGGCCCGCCGCCTTGAGGGCGTCCACCGCGGCGGCGACGTCCTTCAGCGTGTCCGCGGGCGGGATCGACCGCGCGAGGCTTGAGCCTTCGGCGATGCCAGTCGGATCGTAGCCGAGCTCGACCCCCTTGCGGGCGCGGTCGAACAAGGCGGGCGCGATCACGCAGTAGCCTTGCGCCACATAGCCGTCGGCGACCGACCGGATATGCGGGTTGACCCCGAAGATCTCCTGCACCACGACGAGGCCGCCGCGGGGCGGCCCGGGCGGGTCGGCCCGGTAGGCGTCGAGGACGAAGCCGTCCGAGGCCGTCAATGCGATGGGTTCACCCATGGTGGCGATGCTCCTCGATGTCAGGCTTTGGCGAGATGGGAGGTGGCGGTCTGGCCGAACAGCACCTTCTTGGCCTCCTCGGACATCTCCTGCGGCCGGCTGATCGCCTCGCCCTTCTTGTAGGCCGCGACCGTGGCGGGCTTGTCGCGGATGGTCTCGAACCAGCGCTTCAGGTTGGGGAAGTCCTCGAGCCGCTGCCCCTGGCGCTCCCAGGACACCGTCCAGGGATAGGAGGCCATGTCGGCGATCGAGTACGCGCCCGCGACATACTCGGCCTTGGCGAGCTGGCGGTCGAGCACGCCGTAGAGTCGGTTGGTCTCCTTGACGTAGCGGTCGATGGCGTAGGGCAGCTTCTCGGGCGCATAGACGGCGAAGTGGTGGTTCTGCCCCGCCATCGGGCCGAGGCCGCCCATCTGCCAGAACAGCCATTCCGTGACGGCCGTGCGGCCCCGCAGGTCGGAGGGCAGGAAACGGCCGGTCTT
>CAXUMV010000266.1:0-3110 GCA_964252065.1 uncultured Lichenihabitans sp. | reverse complement strand
GGTCTTCTCGGCGAGGTAGACCAGGATCGCCCCCGACTCGAACACCGAGACCGGCGCCCCGCCCCCAGCCGGGTCGTGGTCGACGATCGCCGGCATGCGGTTGTTGGGCGCGATGGCGAGGAAGTCCGGCTCGAACTGCTCCCCCTTGCCGATGTCGACAGGCACGATCGTGTAGGGGAGCCCGGTCTCCTCCAGGAACATCGTGATCTTGTGGCCGTTCGGGGTCGGCCAGTAGTGAAGGTCGATCATGGGGCTTGCCGGGGTTGGAGGCGGGACGGGCCTGAGGGGCGCCGTCCCTCGTTGACCGAAGGTGTCGGGCGCGGAATGGCCCGCGTCAAGGGACGGCCTCAGCCGTGCAGCGCCAGGACGATCGCCCCGAGCGCGACCAGGAGCCCGGACGTCAGGCGGCGCACCGTGAGCGGCTCGCCGAGGAACGCCCAGCCGATCAGGGCCGCGAAGACCACGGAGGTCTCCCGCATCGCCGAGACCGGCCCCATGGGGCTGACGCTCGCCGCCCAGATCACGGCCGTGTAGGCCACCAGCGACACGATCCCGCCGACCGCCCCCTTGGCGGCCTCGCGATCCAAGGGCAGGCGCCGGGCCGGCCCGCGGCGCACGACGAGGTAGACCGCCATCATCGGAAAGCCGTCGAGCACGAACAGCCAGACCGCATAGGCGACGGGATTGCCGGCGAGCCGGCCGCCCAGGCCGTCGGTCACCGTATAGGCCGCGATGAAGGCGCCGGTGACCAGCGAGGTGACAAGGCCCGCACGCGAGGTGGCACCCCGCCCGCGGGCCAGGGTGACGATCCCCGCGCTGATCGTCGCGATGCCCGCCAGGGTGGCGAGATCGGGCCGCTCGCCCGCGACCACCATCGCCCCGGCCAGCACGAGCAGCGGCGAGGAGCCGCGCGCCAGAGGATAGATCTGGCCGAGGTCGCCGTACCGGTAGGCCCGCACCAGGACGAGGTTGTACCCCAGATGCAGGGCCGCCGAGAGCGCGACGGCCGGCCAGGCGGCCGCCCGCGGCACCGGGAGGACCAGCAGCGCCGGCGCCGAGGCAAGGCTCGCCGCGCCGGTCATCACGACGATCGAGCGGAGGCGGTCGTCGCCGCTCTTCAGCAGCGCGTTCCAGGTCGCGTGCAACAGGGCGGCACCGAGCACGAGCGCGATGACGGGGAGGCTCATGCCGGCGACGCCCGTCTCCCCGCAGGCAGGACGAGGGCGCCAATCGGGACCGGTTCGCGTGATCCTCGCAGGATGCCGTGCCTCGCGCAGGCGGCGGGCTTCAAGGCGGCGGCCCCGCTCTGTAAGGTGGTGCCGAATCGAAGGGTCGTGCGCCCGATGGCAAAGAAGGTCAAAATTCCGCGCAAGGCCGTGACGGTCGCCAAGGGCGCTGCGCCCGGCGCCGTCATCGCCGATGTCGCGCCTGCCTTCAAGGCCGGCGGCAAGGGCAAGGCGCGGGACCCGGGGGGCGATGCGGCCGCCGCCGGGGTCCGGCGTCCCAAGCGGGACGGCAAGGCCAAGGCCAAGGCCGGCCGTGGCGACTTGAGATCCGCGCCCAAGCGGCTGGTGAAGGGGCTGGCCGACGCGCTGCGGGCGCCGGAGGCGGGCGCCTCGGCCAAGGCCTTCGCCCTGCGCAAGGCCGGGGCGCATCGCCCGGCGCGGCTCGGCCGGCTGGAGCGGCTCGAGGCGGCGATCGAGGAGGTGCGCCTGGGCGGCCGCCTCAGCCCCCGCACGCGCAAGCTGCAGCTGTCGGGCACGCCCAAGATGGTCCAGAAGGTCATCGAGGAGGCCGGCGAGGTCGCGGTCGAGGCGCTGCTGGGGAACGCGGCGGGCCTCGTCAACGAAAGCGTCGATCTCCTTTACAACCTGCTGGTGCTGTTGTCGGGATCGGGGGTGAGCGTGGAGATGCTCTGGGCCGAGATGGACCGGCGCGAGCTGACCCTTGGCATGGCGGAAAAGCTGCCCAAGGCGCCCGACCCCGACGGCTGAGACGACGGCCAGCCGGCCGGGCCGGTCGTCCGCCGCGCTTGACCGGCACGGCTTTTGCCCCGCAAAGCTGCGCCCCGCCGGGCGTCGCCTCCGCGACGGCCCTTGCAACCCGACCGACAACTCCCGGGAGTGATCCGATGCGGCCCGTGTCCGGCCTTGTGCCCAACAGCTTCGCCTACGAGCAGCAGCCGATGGTCAAGCCGACCGGCTTCCGGGAATACGATGCCCGGTGGCTGTTCGGCAGCGAGCTCAACCTCATGGGCGTGCATGCCCTGGGGGTCGGGCTCGCGACGCTGCTGGGCGAGCTCGGCGTCAAGCCGGAGGTCGTGACCGGCCACGACTTCCGCAGCTACTCCGCCTCGATCAAATATGCGCTGACGGCCGGGCTGATGGCCGGCGGGGCCACCGTGCACGACATCGGGCTCGCGCTCTCGCCGATGGCCTATTTCGCCCAGTTCGCCCTCGATGTGCCGGCGGTCGCGATGGTGACCGCCTCGCACAACGACAATGGCTGGACCGGGGTGAAGATGGGCGCGCAGCGTCCCGTCACCTTCGGGCCGGAGGAGATGGGCCGGCTGCGCGACATCGTGCTCGAGGGGCGCGGCCGCACGGCTCCGGGCGGCGGCTACAGGTTCGTCGCCGACTTCGCCGCCGTCTACGCCGCCGACCTGACCAACCGGCCCCGGCTGACCCGTCCTCTCAAGGTGGTCGCCGCCTGCGGCAACGGCACCGCGGGCGCCTTCGCGCCGCCGATCCTCGAGGCGCTCGGCTGCGAGGTCATCCCGCTCGACGTCGAGGCCGACTACAACTTCCCGCGTTACAACCCGAACCCCGAGGATCTCCACATGCTCGAGGCCATGGCCGAGAAGGTCAGGGCCGTGGGCGCCGACGTCGGCCTTGGCTTCGACGGCGACGGGGACCGCTGCGGGGTGGTGGACGACGAAGGCCACGAGATCTTCGCCGACAAGATCGGCGTGATGCTGGCCCGCGACCTGTCGAGCCTGCATCCGGGCTCGACCTTCGTGGTCGACGTGAAGTCGACGGGGCTCTTCGCGACGGACCCGGTGCTTCTGAAGAACGGGGTGAAGGCCGATTACTACAAGACGGGCCACTCCT
>CAXUMV010000265.1:5115-5468 GCA_964252065.1 uncultured Lichenihabitans sp. | reverse complement strand
ACCCGCTCGCCCGGCCGGGCGACGGCCGCGGGGCTCGCGAGGGTCGCGAGCAGCCGGACCGCCACCATGGCGAAGAACAGCCCCGAGAGCGCGAGGCAGAGCGCCTGCCCGGTGGCGACCGGCGCGGTCGCAAGGCCCAGGGCGACTGCGAACCCGAACGCGAAGCCGAAGACGCGCTGCCCGGCGCTCCAACCGGCCCGGGCGGAAAGGCGCGGGTTCCAGTCGGCGAGCCCGTGGCTCGCCTCGCGGACGATCGCGCCGCGATGGCGGTGGCGCACCAGCGCCGCCAGCCGCCGCGGCGTGGTGATCGCGACGCGCGGGCTCGGACGGCCGTCCTCGGGTGCGAAGCGCGC
>CAXUMV010000265.1:2696-5105 GCA_964252065.1 uncultured Lichenihabitans sp. | reverse complement strand
TCCGGCCAGGACAGCGGCCAGCGCATGTTTCAGGTTCGACGCGCTCAGCGCCGACAGCGAGACATCGGGTTTTTCGCGCGCGAGAAGCCGGGCGAGCGTCGGCCCGCGGGGCGCGAGCGCGAAATCGACGCCGCTGTCGTTGGGCGCCAGCGGGACGATCTCCACCTCGGTGACGCCTTCGATCGCGACGCCGTCCGCCACCCGCAGGGGCTGGTGCAGGAACGCGACCCCGAGATGCTCGGCGAGGTGCCGGTAGAACAGCTCGGCCGACAGGACGCCGGCCGCAAGCAGTGCCCGGTCCGCCGTGACCCCGGACGAGGCGGCGCGCGCCGCGGCCTCGACGAGGTCCGCATGGCCGACCCCGAACGGGCCGAGGAACGCGATCTCCGGGGGCAGCGGCGTCGCGACGAGCAACGCGCCGTCCCCTTCGCCGGCCGGCCCGTTCCCCGCCTCGCGCGCCTCTGCCGCCATCCCGGCTCCCAGCGGATGATCGGGCGCGAGTGTGCTGAAAGGCACGGGTCCGGGCAAGCGCCTTGATGCGATCAGCCCCGTCGCCCGCGCCGCCGGAGAACGGCATCGCCCGGGCCGGTCAGGACGTCGAATCGGGCGCGACGGGGAACCAATCGCGTCGCGGCATGGTTGGCCAAGCTCTCAGGCGTTTACCGAGGAGGCATCGCCATGCGTAAGATTCTCATTGTGGCCGCAATCGCGGCCGTGTCCGCCGGCTTCGCCGGGCCCTCGCAGGCCCAGGTGATCCAGGACACCGTCAACGGCAGCCAGAACGGGTTCGACCGCGGCAACGCGGCGGCCGGCCCGCTCGGCGGGATCGTGGGCGGCGCCGTCGGGGCCGGGGTCGGAGCCGCGACTGGGGCCCTCGGCACGGCGACCGGGGTCGTCGGCAGCATCTTCGGCGTTCCGGACGACCGGCCGCGCTTCCGCGAATATGCCACCGAGCAGGGCCGTCCGTCCTTTGAGTACGACTCCGACCTCCGGGTCGGCAGCGTGCTGCCGCGCCGCGGCGTGACGCTCTACCCCGTGCCGCGCCAGTATCACGTGAGCAGCCGCTACCGCTACGCGGTGGTCAACGACCGCACCGTGATCGTCGATCCCCGCTCGCGTCGCGTGGTCGACATCATCGACTGAGACCCGACCAGTCCCCGCCTCGGCCCCAACCGGCGCCGAGGCGGGACCTCGGCTACTGCGTGCTGGTCTGCGAGGACGGCTGAGCCTGGGCCGTCTTCTGCTGGTCCTGGCTCGCCGCCGCCTGGTCGTGCATGGCGCAGGCCAGCGCCGGCGCCATGGCGGCCGCGGCAAGGCCGCATCCCAGAACAAGACCGATCACTGTCTTCCGCATCAGATGCTCCTGTGGTCCGAGAACCCTCCGACGCCGAGCCTACGCGGAAATCTCGAGCCCGTCCCTGCCGAAATCAGCGATCGGCAACGAGCGCGCGCAGGCTGTCGCGCGTCGTCGCCGCGTCGCCGAGCGCCCGGTAGACGCCGTAAAGCCGGTCGTACGCCGCCGACGCCGCAGGGTCGGGCCTGTAGGTCAGCCAGTCCTTCGCGCCAAAGCGCGCCGCGCCGGCCGCAAAATCGGGAACCACCCCCGCCGCGACGGCGCCGTGGATCGCCGCGCCGAGCGCGGTGAGATGGGGCTGCTGGGGCACCTCCACGGGCCGCCGCAGCACGTCGGCCATGATCTGCATCAGGAACGGGCTGTGGAGCGACAGGCCGCTCGTCATCACGACGCGGTCGATGGCGGCCGGGCCGTCCGCGAAGCTGTCCACGATGGCCCGCGTGCCGAAGCACAGGCTTTCCATCAGGGCGCGGAACATGTGGGCCGCCGTGGAGCTCAGGCGCAGTCCCGCGAAGACGCCGGTGAGGAGGCCGTCGCCGTGCGGCACCCGGCACCCGTTCCACCAGTCGAGCGCCACCAGCCCGGACTCGCCGGGCGCGAGGCGCCGCGCCTCCTCGGTGTAGGCGGCAAGGCTGTCCTCGATCGAGGCGCCGCGCGGAAACGTCCGGGCGAACCAGGCCAGCGTGTCGCCGAACGCCGCCTGGCCGGCCTCGAAGGACCGCAGGCCCGGCAGCACCGCGTCGCGGGCGACGCCCTCGATGCCGGGCGGCATCGCCCGCTCGCCCCCGTCGATCAGCAGCACGCAGGCGGAAGTTCCGAGCGCGCCGACCAGCACGCCGGGCCCGACGGCCCCCACGGCCGGCGCGATGGCGTGCCCGTCGATGATCGCGGCGGCGACCAGCGCCTCGCCGCCGATCCCGGTGCGCTCCCGCCAGGCCGCGGACAGCGCTCCGGCCGCGGCGCCGACCGGCACCGGCGCCGCAAGCCGCGCCGCAAGGCCCGGCACGAGATGGCTCGGATAGCCCCGGTCCGGCCGGTAGAGCGCCTTGAAGGCC
>CAXUMV010000265.1:1630-2686 GCA_964252065.1 uncultured Lichenihabitans sp. | reverse complement strand
CCGCAAAGGACAGGCTGCGGGCTTCGCGGCCGGTCAGGCGCCAGACCAGCCAGTCGCCCGCTTCGATGAACCGGTCGGCCGCCTCCCACAGCCGCGGCGCGTCCTCCGCCATCTCGGCCGCCTTGGCCAGGAGGCTGTTGCCCGAGAGCCGGCCGCCGACCGGGTCCAGGATATCGCCGCCCTGCGCCGTGATCCGGTCGGCCCAGGGCTGGGCCGCCCGGTGCTTCCACAGCTTGACGTAGCCGTGCGGCTCGCCGGGCTCCGCGACCGACAGCGGGGTGCCGTCGCGGCGGGCGGGAAGCGGGGAGCTCGCCGTGAAGTCGATGCCGATGCCCGCGACCTGCCGGCCGCGTCCGAGCGTCGCGAGGATCGCCTCGGCGGCCTCGAGGTAGTCGGTCGCGTCCTGCAGCGCGAAGGCGGCGGGCAGGGGCGTTCCGTCCGGCAGATGTCCGGCGATCACCCCATGCCGGTAGGGGTGGACGGCGTGGTGCAGGACCGCGCCGCCGCCCGCCTCCACCAGCACGCCGCGCGCCGACGCGCTGCCGAAATCGAGACCGATCAGAACCCGATCCATCACCTCGTCCCGATGTTCAGCATCCCCGCAGCCTGGCCGCGGGGTGGATCTCACGCTTTGCCGCAGCGTCCCCATATAGGGGGCGCGGGCGTGTGCCCGCGCCTGGGTTTAACGATGATGTCGCTCTTCTCCAAGCTTCGTGGCGGTCCGGTCAAGGCCGCCGCCCTTCTTGCCGTGGTGCTGCTGGCGACACCGCTGCCGGCCGAGGCCCGGGCCGGCGGCGGCTTCAGCTTCGGCTCGCGCGGGACGCGCACCTTCAGCGCGCCGGCCATGACGCCGACCGCGCCCCGCGCCGCGCAGCCGTTCCAGCGCACGGAGACGCCGCGCGTGAGCCAGCCGGCGGCGCCGCGCTCCTTCGGGTTCGGCGGCGGCCTGCTGGCCGGCCTGCTCGGTGCGGGGCTGCTGGGCTCGATGTTCGGCGGCGGCTTCTTCGGCGGCATTGCAGCCCTCATGGGCTTCATGGTCAAGCTCGCGCTGATCGG
>CAXUMV010000265.1:0-1620 GCA_964252065.1 uncultured Lichenihabitans sp. | reverse complement strand
CTGATCGGCGGGGTGATCTGGCTCGTGCTGCGCTTCGTCCGGGGCCGCGCCGCGGGCCCCGTGCTGGCCGGCGGGCCGGCGGGCTATGCCCGGACCGGCGCCGGCGGCCCGTTGCCGGGGGGCGCCGCCATGCCGCCCCGGGGCGCCGCGCCGACGATCGGCCCCGAGGACTACGCCGCCTTCGAAGGCGCGCTGAGCGCGGTGCAGGACGCCTTTTCCCGCGAGGATCTCGCGGCCCTGGCCCGCCTTGCCACTCCCGAGATGGTTCGGCATCTCGCCGCCGACCTCGACGTCAACAAGGCGCGGGGCCTGCGCAACGATGTCTCGCGGCCCACGCTCCTGCAGGGCGACCTGTCGGAGGCCTGGAGCGAGGGCTCGGCGAGCTACGCGACACTCGCCATGCGCTTTGCCGCCATCGATGTGATGGTCGACCGCACCAGCGGCCGGATCGCCGCGGGCGACCCCGTGCGCCCCGTCGAGGCGACCGAGCTCTGGACCTTCCGGCGCGAGCGGGGCGAGCGGCTGTGGCGCCTGTCGGCGATCCAGCAGGCGGGCTGAGGCGCGGCTTGGGCCTTACGCGGTCGCGCGATCGCGCTGCGGCCGGGACCGGAGCTCGCGGGCGATCACGAGCTCGGTCACCCGCAGCACCACGTCGGTCGCCCGCCAGGGCTTGGGCATGAATTTCGCGCAGGGCGGCAGCAGCCCGGTGTCGACCGAGCTGCCGCCCGAGGTGACGAGCACGCGGATGGCCGGCCAGGATCGGGCGACGATGTCGGTCAGCGCAAGCCCGTCGAGGCGGCCGGGCATCTGGATGTCGGTGAAGACGACCGCGGTCTCGGCGGCGTGACGGACGAGGTGGCCCAGCGCCTCGTCGGCGGTGCCGAAGCCGTCCACCGCAAAGCCGCAATCCTCGAGCTCGCACACCGCGAGCTCCCGCACGAAGGGCTCGTCCTCGACGACCACGATCCTGAAGCGGGAAGGGGCGGACCTGTCTCTCATCATGCCGATACGGCTCGTGCCGCCCTGACGTTTTGGCGGTCTGGTGAAGATAGTCTATGGTCCTTACTTGCGCGTTACCGGGGTCTTCGAAAGACGTTGTTCACCATGTCTATGTCGATCGGGCTCGAGAGCCAGGGCGCGCCATGTCGATCCTGACGATGATCGGCGACGCGACGGCCGCCATGCGGCAGATCCTGACCCCGCCGTTCCGCCGGGCCCTCCTGTCCATCCTGGCGATCACGCTGGCCCTCCTGGTCGTGAGCGCGCTTGCGCTGCACGGGCTCCTTGGGCGGCTCGCGACCCCGCCCTACCCGTGGCTGGCCGTGGTCGTCTCGGTGTTGGAGGGGCTCGGGCTGGCGCTCGCGGCGGTCTTCCTCGTCTCGCCCGTCTCCGCGCTGGTGGCCGGGTTCTTCGTCGACGACCTCGCCGAGCACGTGGAGCGCACGCTGCAGCCCGCGGGGCCCGCCGGCCGCCCCCTGCCGATCGGGCGGGCCGTGCTGCTGTCCGTGCGCTTTGCGATCCTGTCCCTGGTGGTGATCCTGGTCGCGCTGGCGCTGCTTCTCGTGCCGGGGATCAACGGGATCGCGTTCCTGGCCGCCAACGCCTATCTGGCCGGGCGGC
>CAXUMV010000264.1:1685-5500 GCA_964252065.1 uncultured Lichenihabitans sp. | reverse complement strand
AGGTGGTGACGGCGCTGCGGCGCGCGAAATCCTCGGCGTCGATGCCGAGCGAGGTGCCGCCCCAGTAGACATGGGTGTGCAGGTCGATCAGGCCGGGCGTGACGATGCGCCCGCTGACGTCCCGCACGTCGGCGCCGCCGGCATCGAGCCGGTCGGCCACGGCCGTGACCTTACCGTCGGCGAAGCCCACGTCCGTGACGCGGTCGATTCCCTGCGAGGGATCGACGACGCGGCCGTTGCGGAGCACAAGGTCGAAAGGCATCTCGGATCGATCGCTGGTTGGCATCCTAAAGGCGATGCGTATGAAGACGACGGTTAGGAGGCGAGGCGGACGCCGTCGCCCACGAGGTTGTCGACCGGCGAGAGCGGCACGCGCCTCTCGTCCTGCCGCCCGATCCAGGAGAGTGGCGCCGACGGTGCGCCGGCCAACAGCGATCCCGCCCCCCGGAGGACACGGCGCGACATTGGACGACGGTCAAGCGACATCTTCATCAGCGGTTCCATGCCTGATCCACGTCTTGCGCCTTGGCCGGCGGTGACGATCGGGCCCGACGTTGCAAGCGGCGCGCGCGCTGTCGCCGCGGGGGGAGCAGCGTCTCGCGAGACGATCATGACGCCGCGTCCACGGCTCCGCTACTGATTTTTATAATCAAATCAAAAAACCACATCCCAATCAGCGATTTTGCCCAGGAAAGCTCCATTCTGGTGGAACAATGGCCATAAAATCAAAGAAACGTAGCAGCGTGATCAATCTGAGACGGGCTGGGTGTCGTCGGCGTCGCGGTAGGTCGTGAACTGCTGCTTGATGCGCCGCAGCTTCTCCCTTGCCTGCGGGCTGCACCGGATGGCGGCCCCGTAGGCCAGCATGTCGATGATGGTCAGGAAGGCGAAGCGCAGGCTCGTCGGGCCGAGGACGTCGCCGTCGTCGGCGACCTCGAGTGCCAGTGGCACGGCCACGGCGGCGGCGAGCGGGGTGTCGCGCACCGTGAGGCCGATCGTCACCGCGCCGTAGTCGGCCGCAATGCGGGCGGCCTTGATGAGTTCGCCGTTGTTGCCGCTCAGCGACGAGCAGAAGACGACGTCGCCGCGCTCCACGGTGGCCGCGAGCATCATCTGCATCTGGTGGTCGCTGCTGGTGGCGATCCGCAGGCCCAGGCGGAACAGGCGGTTGTGCATCTCCTCGACCAGCCAGCTCGACACGCCCCCGCTGCCGAAGGCGTAGATCATGTGGCTGCGGGTCAGAAGGTCGATGGCGCGGTCGAGCAGCGTCATGTCGACCGTGCGCTGGGCCTCGAGGATGGCGCGCTGGGCGCGCATCACGACCCGCTGGCCGACCTCCGCCAGGGTGTCGGGCGGCGTCACGGGCTCGAGATAGCGGGCGCCGACCCGCATGCTGCTCATCACCTTCAGCTTGAGGTCGCGCAGGCCGTCGCAGCCGATCACGCGGCTGAAGCGGGTGATGGTGGGGGCCGAGACGCCGATCCAGCCGACCAGGTCCTCGATCGGCTTTTCGATGAAGCCCGTCGGATGATCGAGGATTGCCTGCGCGATCTTGCCATGCGAGCGGGACAGCTCGCCCTGGTGGTCGAGCAGGAAGCCGATGACGTCGTGTTCGGCAAAGCGAGGCGCCGTGGCGCCGCGTGCCGAAGATGTGTCGCCGCGCCGTTCCATCCTCCGCTCCCCGCCAACCCGGCCTTGCCCGCCTCTTATACCAAGCTGCATGGAGGAACGGTGCCCGAATGGCCGTGTCGTCTTCGCGAGCGTAGCGAAGCGATCCATGGTCGGGCTTCTGCACCGCGGCCTCAATCGCCACACGTCGCTCGCGACGACGGCGCTGGGTTCCGGCCAGCCTTGCAGGCCTACCAGACCGTGTAGCCGCCATCGATCACGTAGGCGGCCCCCGTGACGTAGGACGAGGCCTCGGAGGCGAGGAACACGGCAAGGCCGCCGAGCTCCTCGGGTTCGCCCGCCCGGCCCATCGGCACGGAGGACACGAAGGTCTTGATGACCTCCGGGTTCTTCCTGGCCCAGTCCCGGTTCGGCTGGGTCATGAACAGGCCCGGGCAGATGGCATTGACCCGGATGCCGTGCGGCGCCCAATCGGCCGCCGTCGCGCGGGTGAAATGGATCACGGCCGCCTTGCAGGTCTCGTAGTGGCGGCCCGCGATGCCGCGATTGGCGATCATGCCGCTGATCGAGGCGGTGTTGATGATGCAGCCGCCCCCGCCGCGCGCCAGCATCGCGCCGCCGACGATCTTGGTCGCGAGAAAGCAATGGGTCAGGTTGAGGTCGACGAAATGCTGCCAGGTCTCCAGCGGCGTGTCCTCGATCCGGATGTTCATGCCGCGATCGCCGACGTTGTTCACGAGGATGTCGATCGCGCCGATCTCGGCGAGCGCTCTTTCGCAGAGCGCCTCGCATTCTGCCGGTTTCGACATGTCGCCCTGCAGGGTCCAGGCCGTCCGTCCGGTGGCCCGCAGGGCGTCGGCGGCGTCCGCAAGGCTGGCGGCGTCGCGGCCCGTGACGCCGACATCCGCGCCGGCCTCGGCCAGCGCGAGCGCCATCGACAGGCCGAGGCCCCGGCTCGCGCCGGTCACCAGGGCCCGTTTCCCATCCAGTCTGAAGCGATCGAGAACCGACATGGCGTGATGATCTCCGTGGGGCGTGAGCGGCGGGGCGGCGGCGCCCTCAGTCGATCCGGGCCGTGCTCGCGGCATCGAACAGATGCGGCCGGCCCCGCAGCGTCAGGCCCACGCGCTCGCCGGGCCGCGCGCTCACGCGCCCGGCGATCACGGCCACCGCGCGCTGCCCCTCGAGGCTTCCGTGCAGGTGGGTCTCGGCGCCCGTCGGCTCGACGAGGTCGACCGCGAGATGGAGGTCTGGCGTCCCTTGGGCAAGCGTCAGGGCCTCGGGCCGCAGGCCGACGATGACGTCCCGGCCGCGCGGGGCGGCCTCGGGCAGGGAAAGCCGGGTTCCGGTGCCGGTCACGGCGACGTTGCCGTCGGCGTCGTCGATGCGGGCCGGAACGAAGGTCATGGCCGGCGAGCCGAGGAAGCCCGCGACGAAGGTGTTGGCGGGGTTGTCGTAGAGGTCCAGCGGGGTGCCGACCTGTTCGATGCGACCACCGTTCATCACCACGATGCGGTCCGCCATCGTCATTGCCTCCACCTGGTCGTGGGTCACGTAGATGATCGTCGTGCCGAGCCGCGCATGCAGGCCCTTGATCTCCGCCCGCATCTGCACGCGCAGCTTGGCGTCGAGGTTGGAGAGCGGCTCGTCGAACAGGAACACCGCGGGTTCGCGCACGATGGCCCGCCCCATGGCGACGCGCTGCCGCTGGCCGCCGGAGAGCTGGCGCGGATAGCGGTCGAGATAGCCGTGCAGGTTGAGGATCGTCGCCGCCCTGTCGATCTTGGCCGCGATGCCCGCGCGGGGCTCGCGCCGGACGGTCGGGCCGTAGCCGATGTTGTCCCGGGCGGTCATGTGGGGGTAGAGGGCGTAGCTCTGGAACACCATGGCGATGTTGCGCCGCTGGGGCGGCAGGTCGTTCGCCCGCATGTTGCCGATCAGCAGGTCGCCCGCGCTGATGGGCTCGAGCCCCGCCACCATTCGCAGCAGCGTCGACTTCCCGCAGCCCGACGGCCCCACGAGCACGAGGAACTCGCCGTCGCGGACGTCGAGGTCGAGCAGCTCGATCACGGCGGCGCTGTCGTAGGTCTTGCCGATCTGCCGGAGGGAGACGGGGGCCATCACGCGTCTCCGCTTGCGCCGGGCGTCACTTGACCGCCCCGGCGCCCAATCCGCCGATCAGGTAT
>CAXUMV010000264.1:0-1675 GCA_964252065.1 uncultured Lichenihabitans sp. | reverse complement strand
AGACCCGGACCAGCCGGTGGGCGACGCGCGGGCTCACTTGACCGCCCCCGCGCTGAGCCCGCCGATCAGGTATTTCTGGAGCCAGGCGAACAGGATGGCGACCGGCAGCGTCGCGATCAGCGTCGCGGCCATCACGTAGTGCCATTCCACCTCGTAGCGCCCCGCGACCAGCGAGAAGACCTGGATCGGCAGGGTGAAGTTGCCCTGCTTGCGCAGCAGCGTCAGCGCCACGGCGAACTCGTTCCAGGCGTTGATGAAGGTGAAGATCGCCGTGACCGCGATGGCCGGCACCGACAGCGGCAGGAAGACGGTCCAAAGCGAGCGGGCGCGCGAGGCGCCCTCGAGCCAGGCCGATTCCTCGAGATCAACCGGGATTGAGTCGAAGTAGCCGCGCATCATCCACACCGCGAAGGCGATCTGGAAGGCCGTGTAAATGACCACGAGAGCGTTGATGGAATCGACGAGGCCGAAGAAGACGACCAGCCGGAACAGCCCGAGCACCAGCACGATGGGCGACAGCATCTGGGTCACCAGCAGGAAGTCGCTGTAGGGCCGCCTGAGCCCGAAACGGAAGCGCGACATGGCGTAGGCGGCCGGGATGCTGAGCAGGATGGCGGCAAGGGTCGAGAGCAGCGAGACGTAGAGGCTGTTGAGCAGGGCGGGGCCGAACTTCGTCACCCGCCACATGTCGACAAAGTTCTCCCATGCGAAGCGGCTGGGCAGCCAGGACGCCGCATTGGCCACCACCTCGCTGCCGGGCTTCAGGGCCGTGAACAGCATCACGGCGAAGGGAAACAGGTTCGCCACGATCAGCGGCAGCAGCACGAGCCAGCAGAGGAGGGTGCGTCGCACGGTGCGTCGGTCAGTCGTCATGCGAGGCCTTGAGGATGAGGCGCAGGTAGATGAGCGTGAAGACCAGCAGGGCCGCGAACATCATCAGCGACACGGCGGCCGCGTCCCCCAGGCGGCCGAACACGAAGGCCAGCTTGTAGAGATAGGTCACCAGGATGTCCGTGCCGTTGGCCGGCCCGCCTTCGGTCATCACCCAGATGATCGGGAAGGAGTTGAAGACGTAGATGACGTTCAGCACGAGGGCGATGGTGATGAAGGGCCGCATCGCCGGCAGCGTCAGGGTCCTGAACTGCGTCCAGGCGCCGGCGCCCTCGAGCGCGGCGGCCTCGTAGATGTCGCCCGGGATGGAGGCGAGGCCCCCGAGGAACACCGAGGTGCAGAACGGGATCGACACCAGGATGCCGATGACGATCTCGGCCGCGAAAGCGAGCTCGGCCGAGCCCAGCCACACGATGGGCTGGGCCATGATCCCGAGATCCTGCAGCGTGACGTTGAGGAGGCCACTCTGGCCGTTGAGCGCCCAGCGCCAGACGATGCCCGTCATGGTGAGTGAGACGGCCCAGGGCAGCATGACCAGCACCCGGGCGACGCCCCGGCCGACGAAGGGCGTGTTGAGGACGAGCGCCACGGGCCCCGAGACGAGCACCCCGACACCCGTTCCGGCGTTCACCACCGTCTGCGCGGTGTCACGGACGCCGGCGTGGACCCAGAGCGCGACGGCCGCGGCCAGAGGCGGGGACGCCAGGCCGGTGCTCGAGCCGGCGACGAGCACGCCCACCGCCAGGACCGGCGCCGAGGGTGCCGCCGCGACCACGATCATCCC
>CAXUMV010000263.1:986-5507 GCA_964252065.1 uncultured Lichenihabitans sp. | reverse complement strand
GGACGAAAGCGAGCCGGGTGCCGTCGGGCGACCAGGACGGCCCGGCGTTGCGTCCGACGGAGGTGAGAGCGACCGCGTCCGTGCCGTCGGGCTCCCCCTTGCGGACCAGGATCTCGGAGCCGTCCGACAGGCGGCAGAGCAGGATGAAGCCGTCCTCGTAGCCCACGGCCACGACGAGGGTCTTGGGATGGAACCGGACCTGCGTGATGCGCGCCGGCCGCACGCCGCATTCCCGCGGCGACTTCCCCATCGGGCCGGTCTTGGACTCGAAGGGCCACACGATGCAGGCGTCGGCCCCCGAGGTGGCGAGCCAGGCGCCGTCGGGCGACCAGTCGAAGGACCGGGTCTTGGACGGGTAGCCCTGCATCCGCATGTGCTGGCCGTCGGCGAGGCGCCAGCCGTGCAAGGCGTTCTCCTGCATCGAGGTCACCACGAACCGTCCGTCCGGCGAGAACGTGACGTCGAGGTGCGAGCCCTTCCAGGCCAGCGCCTCGGGCGCCGAACCCGTGTTGGGGTACCAGAGCGAGGCGCCGTTGTAGTGCGCCAGGGCGAGCCGGTAGCCCTTGGGCGCGAAGGCGAGGCCGCGGGCCGAGCTCGGGCTCTGCATGGATTTCACCTCGCCCTTGGCCGTGCGGGCCCGGACCGTGCGGCCGGCCGCCCAGGCCACGGCGCCGTCCGGGCGGGCCGCCACCGCGTCGATCCAGCCGGTCTCGCGGGCGATCTCGACCGTGCCGCCGGCGGCGTCGGTCGCAACCACCCGGCCGTCGTCGCCGCCCGTGATCAGCCGGCTGCCCTGCAGGGCCGCGGCCAGCACGGCGCCATCGGGGTGCGCCGCGACGCGCCGGCTGGACCCGATCTCGGCCAGCAGGACCGCCCCGTCGCCGAGCGCGAAGGCGGGCGTGCGTCCGAGGAACGCCGAGGCCGTCACGGGCGCGTCGGCCTCGATGGCCGTGACCGCGTCCGTCAGCGAGGAGGTGGGGGTGGGCGGGGTGATGCTCATGGGAGGCGGCCCTAGGACCGGCGCGCCCGGGTGTCAACACGAGGGGGCGGGCCGCATGTCGCGCGCGACATCGCCTCGAGCGAGGGAGGCCGGGCCGGCGCTTCAGATTCGGGCAACCTTTTTGGCGCAGCGTACCCCCCGCAGAGTGGGACCCGCGCCATGACATCGACCTATCTCGGCTATGAGCTCTACGCCAGGAACCTCGGCCAGAGCCTGACGCGCGTCGACGACGAGGCCGCCAACAAGCGCGACAAGGCCTATTACGACGCCAATATCGGCAAGGTGAAGAGCGTCGACGACTTCATCGGCAACTACCGGCTGTTCAGCTATGCGATGAAAGCCTACGGCCTCGAGGACGTGACCTACGCCAAGGGCCTGATGCGCAAGGTCCTGACCAGCGACCTCACCGATCCGCAAAGCGTCGCCAACCGGTTCTCCGACAGCCGCTACAAGGCGTTCGCCAAAGCCTTCGCGTTCACCACGACCGGTGCCGTGGTCCCGACCTCGGTGCAGAGCGACCGCCAGCAGAGCGCCACCGTGACCGGCTTCCAGAGCCGCATGGCCGGGACCCTGTCGAGCACGCAGATCAGCGACGCGACCAATTACTACCAGAGTCACATCGGCGGCATCACGTCCCTTGATGCGCTCGAGAAGGACAACAGGCTGCTGGCCTATGTCGAGACGGCCTATGGTCTCGACACGACGATGTCGACCGACAGCTTCACCAAGCTGGTCGAGGGCGGGCTCGCCGACCCCAAGAGCCTCGTGAACACCAGCGGGGCGGGGTACACGGCGCTGAACGGCGCCTTCAACGTGTCGAGCACGGGCGGGCCGTCCACCAAGAAGACCGGCGCCCAGACGCACGACGCGATCCTGGCGGCCTCGCAGGCCTATGTGGCGGCCGCCCCGCAGAACACCACCGGCATCGCGACCGCGAAGGCGGAGGCGGACTACTACAACACCGCGATCGCCAACGTGACCTCGGTCGACGACGTGATGAAGGACAACCGCCTCGTCGCCTTCATCATCTCCGCGTTCGGCCTGCCGAGCGACACCTCCGGCACGCTGCTCCGCCAGGTGCTGACGAGCGACGCCTCCGACCCCAAGAGCCTCGCCAACCAGCTGACCAACCCGGCCTATGCGGCCGTGACGAAGGCCTTCAACTTCGCGACCGACGGCAGCCTGAAGCCGCTCCCGCTGCAGACCGACGATCAGGTCCGGGATACCGTGGCCCTCTTCACGGCGCGGCACACCAGCGACAGCGCCGCCATGGATACCGCGACGGCCTATTACCGGAGCCACATCGGCGCGATCAAGACCGTCGCGGCGCTCGAGGCCGACACCCAGCTGATGGCCTATGTGAAGACCGCCTACGGGGTCACGACGGAGACCAACGCCGCCATCGCCGATGTGCTGGAGGCCGATCCGGCGAGCCCGAGCGGCGTGCTGACGACGACGGCCGCCTCGTATCTGGCGGCGGCCTCTGCCTTCAGCGTCGACGCGCAGGGCCAAGCGACGGACGTGCTCCAGGCGCAGGGCGCGCAGGCTCTTTCAGCGACCACGGCGGCCTATATGGCGACCGTCAAGCCGGACGGCCCGTCCCAGGTCGCCGCCAAGGCCGAGACGGACTACTACACGGGGCTGGTCGGCAAGGCCGCCTCCGTCGACGAGCTGCTCGGCGACGACCGGGCCGTCGCCTACATCCGCAAGGCCTATGGGCTTGCGTCGGTGACGCCGGATGCGCTGCGCCAGATCCTGACGCAGACCGCGCCTGCGAGCATGATGAACGATGCGGCCAAGGCGGCCGCCCTGGCCTTCAACTTCGGGGCGAACGGCCTGCTGGCCCATGGGCCCGTCCAGCAGGCCCAGTCCGACATCGACCGGCTCGCCACCGAGAAGCTGTATACGCGGGTCGCGATGGAAGGGGAGGCCGGCGCCGACAACGAGGGCGTGCGCCTTGCCCTCTACTTCCAGCGCCTCGCCCCGACCATCACGACCCCCTACCAGATCCTGGCCGACAAGGCCCTGGTGCAGGTCGCCCAGACGATCCTCGGCCTGTCGCCCAATAGCAGCAAGGCGGACGTCGACGTCCAGGCCCGGACGCTGTCGAGCCGCTTCAACTTCGCCGACTTCAAGAACCCCGCCAAGCTCGATGCCCTGGTCCGCCGTTTCGCGACCCTCTACGACATGGCCAACGGCACCGGAGAGTCGGACACCATCGCCATGCTGTTCGGGGGCAGCGGCAGCGGGTCCTGAGCTCAGCGCTCCGGGCGCCCGAGCCGGCTGCGCTGCCGGCCGGCCGCATCGAAATTCTCCGGCGCGAGCCAGGCCGCAAAGGCCGCCCGGCGGGCCGGCCACTCGCCGTCGAGCATGGAGAACCAGGCCGTGTCGCGGTTGCGGCCCTTGACGATCATATGCTGGCGGAAGACGCCCTCGAACGTGAAGCCGAGGCGTCGCGCGGCCGCCTTGGATGGTGCGTTAAGGTCGTTGCACTTCCACTCGTAGCGGCGGTAGCCGAGCGTGTCGAAGACGTAGCCGGCCAGCAGCGCCATGGCTTCGGTCGCTCCCGGCGTGCGCTGCAGCGCCGTGCCGTAGAGGATGTTGCCGACCTCGATCGCGCGGTCCGCGGGCTGCATGCGCATCAGGGCCGCATGGCCCACCACGCGCCCCCTCTTGTCGAGGATGGCGAAGAAGAGCGGGTCCGCCGAGGCGGCCTTGCGGGCGATCGCCGCCCGGAACGCGTCAGGCTCGGGGTAGGGGCCGTCGGGCATGTAGGTCCAGAGGTCCCGGCCCGCCGCTCCGCCCGCCGTCTCGAAGAGCGGATCGGCATGGCGGTCCTCGAGCGGGACGAGGTCGACGAAGCGGCCCGCCAGGGACACGCGCCCGGCCGCCCGGGCGGCCGGACCCTCAACCGGCGGGCCAATGGGGCGGTCCTCGGTCATGACGCGCTCCGCTCGGTGGCGAGGGCCGCAGAGGTCGCGGGGCGGCCCGGGTGCAGGTGGGGAGTCAGCCAGCGGTTCAAGGCCTTGCGGGCCGGCTGCTCGATCAGGCCGTAGCTCAGGGCGGCGAGCGCCGCGATCACGAGGAAGCTCGCATATTTCAGTGCGGGATCCGGGATCAGCGAGAAGGGCTGCTGCCACAGGTAGAGCGAGTAGGAGCCTACGCCGAGCAGGGTCAGCACGCGGCTCTGCAGCACCGCCGCGACCCGCCCCGGCACCTGCTCCAGCGTCGTCACCGCGACCGCGAGGCACAGGGTGCCGAGGCTATACTTCAGCGGGTCGGGCATGAGGTTGAAGTTCAGCGCCACCCCGGCCAGCGCGAAGACGACCGGGGTCAGCGGATGGGCGAGCCAGGCGGGCCTGATCGCCCGGGCCTGCCAGGAGAGATAGACCGCGACGCTGATCAGGATGGAGGCGCCGCGGACGTCGGTCTTCCAGTAGACGTTGTGGTAGCGCAGCCGCCACACATAGGTCTGGAACAGCCCGTCGAGGATCGCGAGGCCGATCAGCACCAGGATGATC
>CAXUMV010000263.1:0-976 GCA_964252065.1 uncultured Lichenihabitans sp. | reverse complement strand
CGATGGGCAGGCGCGGCTTCCAGCGCCCCAGCGCCGCGAGCGCGCCCAGCAGGATGTAGCAGTGCTCCTCGATCGCCAGCGACCACAGGTGATCGATGGCCGGCGTCACGTCCCAGAAGATCGCCGTGTAGTTCATGGTGAAGCCCAGCGCCGCGAGATAGACGGGCGGGGTGATGGTGAACGGCTCGAACAGCTGCGCCACGATGAACATGACCGTGGCGAAGCAGAACAGCGCCGGGTAGACGCGGCTCGGGAAGAACACGCGCAGCGGCGTCCTGCGCACGAACAGGATGTCGGCCATCAGGCGGCCGCTCAGCACGAAGAACAGCTCGACGCCGAACCGCCCGAGGTTGATGACCTGGGCGGTGAAGAAGTGGTCGATCAGGACGCCGAGGATGGCGAGCCCGCGCCATCCGTCGAGGACGGGGATGCGGTGTTCGGTTTCCGGCCTAGGCGCCACCCGTCCTCTCCCCGCCGGCCCGCGCCTGCGCGCGGTCCCGCCTAGTTCCTCTCAATGGTTGTCGCGCGGGACGCCCATCGACTGCGCCACGCGCTGGTACTTGACGGCGGGCTTGAGCACCATGCCCTCGTCGAACTGGTCCACCATGGCGCGCTGGATCTCCTGCCAGGGCGTCTGGTTGACGGCATAGCGGAAGCCGCCCTCGCTGCGCAGATCCGCGTGGCGCTGGGCCACCTCGGCCGGCGGGATCATGATGTCCGCGGTGCGCTTGTGCAGGTCGATGCGCACGCGGTCGCCGGTCTTGAGAATCGCGAGCCCGCCCCCCGCCGCGGCTTCGGGCGAGGCGTTGAGGATCGAGGGCGAGGCCGAGGTGCCGGACTGCCGCCCGTCGCCGACGCAGGGGAGCGCGTGGACGCCCTCGCGGATGAGGTACGCGGGCGGGCGCATGTTCACGACCTCGGCGGCCCCCGGATAACCGACCGGGCCGGCGCCGCGCATGAACATCACCGTCTCGGG
>CAXUMV010000262.1:0-5521 GCA_964252065.1 uncultured Lichenihabitans sp. | reverse complement strand
ACCATCCTCAAGGTGTCGAGCGAGATCGTGCGCCAGCAGGACGCCTTCTTCGCCCGCGGGGTCGAGCACATGCGGCCCCTGAACCTCAAGGCGATCGCCGACGCCATCGGCATGCACGAGTCGACGGTATCGCGCGTCACCTCCAACAAGTACATGGCGACGCCGCGCGGCCTCTTCGAGCTCAAATATTTCTTCACGGCCTCGATCGCCTCGACCGTGGGAGGCGACAGCCATTCGGCCGAAGCCGTCCGCTTCCGCATCAAGCAGATGATCGACGGCGAGAGCCCGAGCGACATCCTGTCGGACGATGCCATCGTGGTGAAGCTGAAGGCCGCCGACATCGTGATCGCGCGGCGCACGGTCGCCAAGTACCGCGAAAGCCTGCGGATCCCCTCCTCGGTCGACCGGCGGCGGGACAAGCAGGTCCGCATGCAGGTGGGGTGACGGGCGCCGCGCGTTTCGCTCGAAGGCAACGCAGGCCGTTAGGGCGCCGATGACTCCCTTGGGACAAAACTCCGCGCCGTGAGCGCCCCGTAAACACCTCCCCTTCCATCGTGCCGGATGGAGGGCCGGGTCGATGAGGGACAGCGCGGGACGCAGCAGCTGGGGACACGGGGAGCTCTACGAGGCGCTCTGCCTGCTGATGACCGGCGTCTGCGGCTGGATCGTCGGGGACAGGTTCGGCGTCTTCGCCGCGATGGACCGCTTCATGCTCCGCCACGAGCTGACGAGCCTGTTCATGCTCGGGGTCATCATGGGCGGCGCCCTGGTGCTCGCCGGCATCCGCAAGTCCCTCCGCCTGCGCCGGACGATGCTGGAGCGCGACGATGCGGCCTGCCATGCCGCCGCCCTCGCGCGCCACGACGCGCTGACCGGGCTGGCCAACCGCCGCCTGCTGATCGAGGCCATCGACAGGCGCCGCCCGGCCGGGCCGGGCCAGCCGGGCTTTGCGGTGCTGCTGATCGACCTCGACCGGTTCAAGCCGGTCAACGACATCTACGGCCATGCCGCGGGCGACGCCGTGCTGTGCGCCATAGCCGACCGCCTAGTCGCGCTGTTGCCCGAGAGCGGCATGGCGGCGCGCCTGGGGGGCGACGAGTTCGCGGTCGTGGTCGACCTCGGCGACGACCGCGATGGCCTGATCCGGCTCGCGCGCCAGGCGATCGCCGGCATCGCCATGCCGGTGCTGTGGGACAGGAACGAGCTGAAGGTCGGGTGCACGATCGGGATCGCGCTCGGGTCCGGCGACCACGCGGACGCCGAGTCCATCCTGCATGCGGCCGACCTTGCCATGTACCAGGGCAAGAAGGACGGGCGGGGCGCGGTCCGCTTCTTCGAGACCGCCATGGACGCCGACCTCAAGGCGCGCGCGCGGCTCGAAACCGAATTGCGCCACGCCATCGAGACGGGCGAGATCGAACCCTACTACCAGCCGGTCGTCGCGCTGCCCGCGAGGACCATGATCGGCATCGAGATCCTGGCCCGCTGGCGCCATCCCCGCCGCGGCCTGCTGGCCCCGGACGAGTTCATCCCGGTCGCCGAGGAGACCGGCCTCATCGGCGACCTCAGCCTCCGGCTGCTGCGCGGCGCCTGTCTCGATGCACGGGACTGGCCCGCGCATCTCACCATGGCGATCAACATCGCGCCCCAGCAGTTCCAGGACCGGTGGCTGGCCGAGCGCATCCTCGCCATCCTGGCCGAGACGGGCTTCCCGCCCGCGCGGCTCGAGATCGAGGTCACCGAAAGCGCCCTGGTTCAGGATCTCGAGGCGACGCGGACCATCCTCACCGCGCTGCGCGCCCAGGGCGTGCGCATCGCCCTCGACGATTTCGGCACCGGCTATTCGAACCTCTACCACCTGCGCGAACTCAAGTTCGACAAGCTGAAGATCGACCGCAGCTATGTCGATGCCATCACCATGAGCGAGGAGCGGGCGACGCTGGTCGATGCGATCATCAAGCTCGGCGAGAGCCTTGGGCTCGTCACGACCGCCGAGGGCATCGAGACCGACGCGAGCCTCGACTGGCTGGCGGGCCAGGGCTGCAGCTTCGGCCAGGGCTTCCTGTTCGGGGCGCCGATGACCAAGGGCGATTTCGAGAAACTGATCGTCGGCGGCCCGGTCGCGGCCGGCAGCGGGCTCGAAGAGGCGGCGTAGCGGGGCTAGCCGGGCCCCGGCGAGGTTGACAGGGCGGCCCCGCCGCACCCATGCAGGGTCGGCCGGCGCGCCCGATGCCGCGCCTTTCGACCTTCGAGACGACCATGAGCGATGCCGCGACCGACGACGGGTGGGACGAGCCGAACGCGACCGCGCTGCTGGTGCTGGCCGACGGCACGATCCTCGAAGGCGTCGGCTTCGGCGCCACAGGGTCCGCCGTGGGGGAGGTCTGCTTCAACACGGCCATGACGGGCTACGAGGAGATCCTGACCGATCCCTCCTACGCCAACCAGATCATCACCTTCACCTTCCCCCATATCGGCAATGTCGGCACCAACGAGGAGGACATCGAGACCGTCAACATGGCGGCCGCGACCGGCATCCGCGGCGTGATCCTGCATGCCCCCATCACGGCGCCGGCGAACCACAGGGCGACCCGCCATTTCGGGCGATGGCTGGAATCGCGCGGCATCATCGGGCTCGGCGGGATCGACACGCGGGCCCTGACTGCGACCATCCGCGACCGCGGCATGCCCAACGCCGTGATCGCGCACGCGCCCGACGGCCTCTTCGATCGGGCGGCCCTGCAGGCGCAGGCGGCGGCCTGGCGCGGCATCGAGGGCACCGATCTCGTGCCCGAGGTCACCACGGCCCAGCGCTTCGACTGGGACGAGACGTCCTGGACCGCGGAGGGCGGCTACGGGCGCCAGATGGAGCCGCGGCACAAGGTGGTGGCGATCGACTACGGGGTGAAGCGCAACATCCTGCGCCTGCTCGCCGATGCCGGCTGCGCCGTGACCGTCGTGCCGGCCACGACCGAGCTCGACGCAATCCTCGCCATGAACCCGGACGGGGTGTTCCTGTCCAACGGACCCGGCGACCCCGAGGCCACGGGCCGCTACGCCGTACCGGTGATCCAGGGGCTGATCGAGAAGGGCGTGCCGACCTTCGGCATCTGCCTCGGCCACCAGATGCTGGGGCTCGCGGTGGGCGGCAGGACGGTCAAGATGCACCAGGGGCACCACGGGGCCAACCACCCGGTGCAGGACAAGCGGACCGGCAAGGTCGAGATCGTGTCGATGAACCACGGCTTTGCGGTCGACCCCGCGAGCCTGCCGCCCACCGCCACCGAGACCCACGTCTCGCTGTTCGACGGTTCCAATTGCGGCATCGCGCTCACCGACAGGCCGGTGTTCTCGGTGCAGCACCATCCCGAGGCCTCGCCCGGCCCGCGCGACAGCCACTACCTGTTCCGGCAGTTCGCCGACATGATGGACGAGGACAAGGCGGCCAAGACGAAGGGCCGGTGACCCCGCGCGGGACCGTCACGCGCGCAGCGCGATGGCGGCGACGAGCCGCCCGTAGTCTGGCTCGCCCCGATGGGTCGAGCGCCGGTAGCTGAAGAAGTGCTCGGCGTCCGCATAGGTGTCGAGTCCGAGGCTCTGGGCATGCCCCACACCCGCCGCGCGCAGGCGCATGAGGATGAAGGCGGGAAGGTCGAACTGCGCGTGTCCCGGGCGTGCCGCGGGGGCGAAGAAGCGGTCGTAGGCGGCGTCCCGCGCGAGGAAGCGCTCGCGGAACTCCTCCGCGACCTCGTAGGAGGCCTGCGCGATGGTCGGGCCCAGCACGGCCGTGATCGCCGCGGGCGCGGCGCCGATCGACGCCATGGCCGCGACCGTGGCCTCCAGCACGCCGCCGAAGGCGCCCTTCCAGCCGGCATGCACGGCCCCGACCACGCCGGCCTGCGGGTCGGCCAGGAGCACGACGCCGCAATCGGCGCCCGTCACGCCGACCGCCAGCCCCCGAACCCGCGTCACGAGCCCGTCCACGCGCGGTCGCGCGCCCTCGGCGAAGGGGGCCTCGGCGACGCGCGCCTCGGCCGAATGGACCTGATAGGGCACGGCCAGATGGTCGGGCGCGACCCCGAGCGCGGCCGCCATCCGGAGCCGGTTCTCGGCGACCGCCTCCGGCGCATCGCGCGACCCGACCCCACCGTTGAGGCTAGCATAGAGCCCCGCCGACACCCCGCCGAGGCGGGTGAAGAAGGCGTGGGAGAGGCTTGGGCTGGCCAGCGCCTCGGCCTGGATGAGGGGCAGCGTCATGGGTGGGCTGTGTGGCAGAGCGCAGGCGACCCGGCAAGGCGGGATGGCGGGATCAGAACCCCGGCGGCGGGGCGGCGCCGGGCGCCGTCACGGCGAGCGCCTTGAAGAGGGTGCCCATCTGCGGCTCCGGGCCGGTCAGCCGGAGCAGCGCCGCGGCCAGCGTTTCGGCCTGGTCGGGCCGGGCCCGGGCCAGCGCCTCGGCGCGCGCCCCGATGCCGAGCGCGCCGAGGAACGCCCCCTGCTCCATCGGGCCATGGACTTGCGCGCCCGCCCGCTCGGCCGCCCGGCGCAGGCCGGCGAAGTCCACATGGGCCGTGAGGTCGGCCTCCCCGGGCGCGTCCAGCGGCGAGGTCGGGGCATGGCGGCTCACGGCCTGCAGGGTGGCGCCGAAGCGCGGCGCCCGGTAGCCGTAGTCGATCACGAGCGCCGCGCCCCCCTGCTGCACGAGGCGTCGGCCGAGGGACGCCATCAGGGCCTGGCCCTCGAAGCCGAGCTCGAGCAGCGCGCCGGGCGGGGCCTCCAGCACCAGCGCCGCATCGGGCTCGGGCGCGAGCCCGAAGGCGAGCCGGCCGTCCCCGTCGAGGCCCACCAGCCGCTCGTGCCACCCCTTGGGGGCGCGGACGAACTGGCGGACCGGAAGCGCATCGAAGAACTCGTTGGCGATCACGATCGCAGGGCCACCGGGAACGGTCTCCAGGGAGGTGTGCCACTGCGGCACGAGGCCGGCGGCCTCAAATGTCCGAGCCTGGCGGGCGCGCAGGACGGGGCTCGTCTCGACGAGGTGCACCGCCAGGGCGGCCCGGAACGCCGGCACCGCGCGCGCCGCCCGCAGGGCATCCGCCAGCAGGGTGCCCCGGCCGGGGCCGAGCTCCACCAGGAGGACCGGGTCCGGCGCGCCGAGGCTGGCATGGACCGCCGCAGCCCAGAGCCCGATCATCTCCCCGAACATCTGGCTGATCTCGGGCGCGGTCGTGAAGTCGCCCGCAGCGCCCAGCGGATCGCGCGTCGTGTAGTAGCCGTAGACCGGATGGCCGAGCGCGAGCGCCATGAAGCGGTCGACCCCGATCGGCCCTTCGTCGCGGATCAGCGCGGTGAGCAGCGGAAGAAGAAGTCCGCTCACCGGACGAGAGGGCTCGCGCGAAGCGCCACGGCGATCGCCACGGCGCCCGCCAGGATCACCGGCAGCGACAGCACCATGCCCATGGTGGCTCCCCCGAACAGGAAGCCGAGCTGCGCGTCCGGCTGGCGGAAGAACTCGCACACG
>CAXUMV010000261.1:0-5560 GCA_964252065.1 uncultured Lichenihabitans sp. | reverse complement strand
CGGGCCGAGGCCCTGATGCAGGCGGGCGCCCGCGAGATCGTGCTGACCGGCGTCGACATCACGGCCTATGGGTCGGACGACCCCGATCTCCCGCGCCTCGGCGGCCTCGTCCGCGCGATGCTGGCCGCCTTACCGACCCTGCCGCGCCTGCGCCTGTCCTCGCTCGACTGCATCGAGGCCGATCCCGCGCTCATGGAGGCGATCGCGGCCGAGCCGCGGCTGATGCCGCACTGGCACCTGTCGCTGCAGTCGGGGTCGGACCTGATCCTCAAGCGGATGCGGCGCCGGCACGGCCGCGCGGATGCGGTCCGCTTCTGCGCCGCCGTCCGGGCCGCTCGCCCCGAGGCGGTGTTCGGCGCCGACTTCATTGTCGGGTTCCCGACCGAGACCGACGCCATGGCGGAGGAGACGCTGGAGCTGGTCGAGGCCTGCGGGCTGACCCACCTGCACGTCTTCCCGTTCTCGCCCCGGCCCGGCACGCCCGCCGCCCGCATGCCGCCCGTCGATCCCGCCCGCGTGCGGGAGCGGGCCGCCCGTCTGCGCGGCGCCGGCGAGCGGGCGCTGCGCCGGCATCTCGGCGCCCAGGCCGGGCGGACCCTGCCGGTGCTGATGGAGCGCGGGGGCCGCGGCCGGACCCCCGACTTCACCGCCGTCCGGCTCGGCCAGCCCGTGGCGGCCGGAGACTTGACGATGGTGCGGATCGAGGGCGACGACGGCCGCGACCTGCACGGCTCGCCCGTGGGCATGGGTCTCCTGCGGGAGTGAGGGCCGGCACGGCATTCGCTAAAGCCGCAGGGGGCCGCGACGGGCTGTGCCGCGGCGACAACGAGAGTGGGGTTCATGGCTGACGCATGCACGGGCGATATCGATACGGGCTTCGTCCTGCTCGGCTACGGCAAGGTCGCCTTCCTGGGCGTCGTCCAGGGATTGACCGAGCTCATGCCCGTGTCCTCGACCGCGCATATGCGCATCGTGCCCTCGCTCCTCGGCTGGCAGGACCCGGGGTCGGCGTTCTCGGCCGCCATGCAGCTGGCGGCCCTCTTCGCCGTCGTGGCCTATTTCTGGACGGACGTCCGCGATCTCGTCGGCGGCTCGATCTCGGCGGTGCTGCGCCGCGACTTCAACGCATGGGGTTTCCGCTTCGCGGTCTGGATCATCCTCGCCACGATCCCGATCGTGATCGCGGGGGCGGCCCTGTCCTCGCGGCTGAACGCCTGCGGCACGCCGCTGCGCAGCCTTCCGGTGATCGGCGTCGCGTGCATCGTCATGGGCGTCCTGCTGGCCATCGCCGAGCTCTACTGCCGTCACCGCCGCAGCCTTGCCGAGATCACGCCGCTCGATGCGCTCGTGGTCGGCATCGCGCAGGTAGGCGCCCTCATTCCCGGGGTGTCGCGCTCGGGATCGACGCTGACGGCGGCGCTGTTCCTCGATCTGAAGCGCGAGGAAGCCGCGCGGTTCTCCTTCCTGCTCGGGCTGCCGGCGATCGCCCTCGCCGGGCTGAAGGAGATCTACGAGCTGCACAAGGCCCACCTCGACGCCCAGGGCTGGTCGGTGCTCGCGGTGGGCCTGGTGGTCGGCTCGATCTCGGCCTTTGCGGCCATCTTCCTCCTGATGCGCATCCTCGAGCGGTTCTCGGCCTGGCCGTTCGTGGTCTACCGCATCGGCATCGGGGTCTTGCTTCTCATCGGGGCGGCGACAGGCTGGCTGCGGTGACCGGAACGCCCTTGACGTCGGGCGCCGCCACGCGATCTTGCTGGCAAGACAATCATGTGGAGGGTGCAGTGGCGTCGATGCGGATCAGCCGGCGGGGTATTCTGGCAAGCCTGTCGAGCCTCGGAGGCGCGGCGCTGCTTCCGCGGGGCGCCCGGGCGGAGGACGTGGACGTCAACGTGGATCCGGCGGAGATCTACGCCCCGATCGAGACCGAGCCGTTTCCCGTGCCCGGCATCAACGTCGGCCGGGTCCGGCCGCGCTTCCTGCGGCAGGTGGTGAACTACGACGGGGGCGAGCCGCCGGGCACGATCATCATCGATCCGAACGAGCATTTCCTCTACCTCACCGACGGCCAGGGCGGCGCGGTGCGCTACGGCGTCGGGGTGGGGCGGCAGGGCTTCGCTTGGGCCGGGACGGCCGCGATCCACGACAAGCGCGAATGGCCGGACTGGTATCCGCCCAAGGAGATGATCGCGCGCGATCCTTCGATCAAGGCGGAGATGGCGACGCTGCAGAGCGGGATCGGCATGCATGGCGGGCCCGGCAACCCGCTCGGCGCCCGCGCCATGTACCTGTTCCAGGGCAACCGGGACACGCTCTACCGCATCCACGGGACCATCGAACCCTATTCGATCGGCTCGAGCATCTCGTCCGGCTGCATCCGCATGATCAACCAAGACGTCATCGACCTCTACAGCCGCGTGCCGGTCGGCACCACGGTGCAGGTGCTGGCGTCGCGGTCGAGCGGGCGGCCGGTCTCGCGCTACCCCGTTCCCGACGAGCCGATCGACGGCGATCCGCTGGACGGCGCCGACACGAACTGACGGATCCTCAGAGCCGCGGATACGGGGGCGACCCCGTCTCCGCGACCGCCTCCCGTCAGGCCTTGCGGGCCAGCCGGACGATGACGTCGACGCGGGTCACTTCCATGCCCTCGGGGGCCTGGGGCAGCGCCCCGACCGCGATGTGCGACCCGGGGATGTCCACCAGCTGGTTGGTGTCCTCAATGAGGAAATGGTGGTGGTTGGCCACGTTGGTGTCGAAATAGGTCTTCGACCCGTCGACCGCGATCTCCCGCAGCAGGCCGGCTTCGGTGAACTGGTGAAGCGTGTTGTACACCGTCGCGAGCGAGATCGCGACACGCGCCGTCGTCGCCTCCTCGAAGAGCCGCTCGGCCGTGACATGCCGGTCGCCCTTGGCGAAGAGCAGCCAGCCCAGCGCAACGCGCTGGCGCGTCGGTCGCAGCCCCGCCTGGCGCAGCTTGCCGCGGAGATCATGGACCGGGCAGCCCTGCAGGAGCGGCCCCGGCACGCGAGCAGGCTCGGTCTTGCCGAAGGGAGCGACGGCGGGGTTCAGCGACGACATGGATAAACGATCGAACCTCTTGATTGAGCACCGATCATAGGCATTCGCACCGCCGATCGCAACCCAAGCGCTCGGATCGGCATCTTGGTGGCGATTGACGAAACCCATGCCGATCAGCGCCTTCGCCCCGCGGCAGGCGGGGAGAAGGTGCCCGAAAGGGCGGATGAGGGGTGTCGGGCAATAGAGGATGCCCTCATCCGGCCGGTCGGCCACCTTCTCCCGCGGAGCGGGAGAAGGGCATTCCCCGGGGATCGCTACGCCGGGGTGGCCAACCGCGTCACGTCCACGCCGGCGCCGCCGAAGCAGGCAGCGATCGGGCCGGGCATGTTGACGATCGAGAAGGCGCGCCCTGCGGTGGACGCCGTCCGGGCCGCCGCGATCATGAGCTGGATCAGGGTGACGTCGGCGTCCTCGACCGCCGCCATGTCGACCACAACGTCCCCCTCGCCCTCGCGGAACCCGTCCTGCATGGTGGCGTGAAGGCCGGTGATCGTGCGGATCGAGCAGTCGCCGGACAGGCTGATGGTGGTGGGTGGAAGGGTCATGACCGGCCTCGCAGGATTCTGAGTACCGCGACCCTGCCATCAGGATCTTAAGGGAGCGTCATCCGCCCGCCGGCCGTCGTCGCGCCTCGCCGACAAGCCGTTCGACGCAGGCCGCGACCGACGAACGCCACGCCGGCAGCGTGAGCCCGTAGGCGGCGGCGAGCCTGGCCCCGTCCAGCCGCGAGTTGGCCGGCCGCCGGGCCGGCGTCGGGTACTCCGCCGTCGTGATGCGCCGCACCCGCGCGCGCGGGGCTCCCAGCGCCGCCGCGCGGTCGAAGACCGCCTCCGCCACGTCCGCCCACACGGCCTCGCCCTGCCCGGTCATGTGGAAGGTGCCGAACAGGCCGGGCGTCGCGCTGTGCCCGGCAAGCCGGCGCGCCACGGCCACCACGGTGGCGGCGATGTCGAGCGCCGACGTCGGACAGCCCCACTGGTCGGCCACGACCCCGACCTCGTCGCGCGTCTCGGCTAGCCGCAGCATGGTCCGCACGAAGTTGTTGCCGAACGGCGCGTAGACCCAGGCAGTGCGCAGGATCACGTGATGCGGCGTCGCCGCGGCCACCGCCTGCTCGCCCGCGAGCTTGCTGCGGCCATAGGCCCCCAAGGGTCCGGTCGGATCGTCCTCGCGGTAGGGCCGGTCGAGCGTGCCGTCGAAGACATAATCGGTCGACAGGTGGAGGACCGGGACCCCCAGGGCGGCGGCAGCCTCCGCGACCAGGCCCGCGCCCGCCCCGTTGATCGCCAGGGCCAGGGCCGGCTCGGCCTCGGCCTTGTCGACGGCCGTGTAGGCCGCGGCGTTGACGATGACGTCCGGCCGCGCCGCCGCGAGCGCCGGCCCGATGCCGGCCGGATGGGCGAGGTTGAGCGCAGGCCGGCCGACCGGCACGACGGTCACTCCGGTCGTCGCGCCCACCTCGATCAGGGCGCGGGCGACCTGCCCCTCGCGGCCCGTCACGGCGATCCGCATCGCCGGTCAGGCCCCAGCCGGGGCAAGGCCGAGCCGTTCCCCGGCGTAGCTCGTCTCGCGCAGCGGCTGCCACCACCAGGCATTGTCGAGAAACCATTGCACCGTGCGGCGGATGCCGGTCTCGAAGGTCTCGGCGGCCCGCCAGCCGAGCTCGGTCTCGAGCCGCGTAGCATCGATCGCGTAGCGGTGGTCGTGGCCGGGCCGGTCGGTGACGAAGGCGATGAGGTCGCGCCGCGGTCTCGGGGCGGGCCGGAGCTCGTCCAGCACGTCGCAGATCGTCTGCACCACGGCCAGGTTGCTGCGCTCGTTGCGCCCGCCGACGTTGTACTTCGCCCCGATCCGCCCGTGCCGGACGACCGTCCACAGCGCCCGGGCATGGTCCTCGACGTAGAGCCAGTCGCGGACGTTGCTGCCGTCGCCGTAGACGGGGAGCGGCTTGCCGGCCAGCGCGTTGAGCGTGACGAGCGGGATCAGCTTCTCGGGGAAGTGATACGGCCCGTAGTTGTTCGAGCAGTTGGAGATCACGACCGGCAGCCCGTAGGTGCGCATCCAGGCGCTGGCCAGGTGATCGGACGCGGCCTTGGAGGCCGAATAGGGCGAGGACGGGTCGTAGGGCGTGGTTTCGGTGAACAGCCCCTCGGCGCCGAGCGAGCCGTAGACCTCGTCGGTCGACACGTGGAGGAACCGGAAGAGGTCCTTCTGCGGGCCGCGCAGGCCCGCCCAGTAGGTCCGGGCGGCTTCGAGCAGGGTGAAGGAGCCCACGATGTTGGTCCGGATGAAATCGGCCGCCCCGGTGATCGAGCGGTCGACGTGGCTTTCGGCGGCCAGATGCATCACGTGGGTGGGCCGGAAGCTCTCGAAGAGGGCCGCCACGGCGGACCCGTCGGCGATGTCGGCCTTCGCGAAGCGGTAGTTGGGCAGGTGGGCGACCGAGCGCAGCGTCTCGAGGTTGCCGGCATAGGTCAGCTTG
>CAXUMV010000260.1:0-5561 GCA_964252065.1 uncultured Lichenihabitans sp. | reverse complement strand
GCGATCCTCAGACCACACAATCATCGTTGACAGCCAAGACAGTCGCTTCTCCCGCGGGGCAGGAGAAGGGACAAAGCGGTGTCGGACCGCCTGCCCCACGGCAGAGCTCAGTTCTTCGAGTTCAGCACGCGTTCCTGGTGGATCTGGAAGATCGTCGGGTCGGGCTTGGTGGCGAGGTCGACGTCGCTCAGCGACACCACGGTCTCGTAGCCCTGCGGATCGACCACGGTCCACTGCTTGAGCGCGAAGGGGTCGCGGCTGAAGGTCAGGCGGATCTGGGTCGTGCCGCCGAAGGTCGCATGATCCTCGATCATCACGGACGCGCTCTGGGCGTCGCTGCTGGCATCGAGGATCTTGGTGTCGCGGGCCAGATCCATCTTGTCGTTCAGCAGGAACTTGAGCGGCGTCTGGCTGATGAAGTAGAGGTCCTGGGTGTGCAGCTTGCGGTCGATGACGGCGACCGACGTTCCGTCCGCGACGATCTCGAGATTGGCCGGCGGGGCATAGGTGAAGAGCATGCGGCCGGGCTTGTCGACGAACAGCTTGCCGTCGGTGCGGCGCCCGTCGCCGCCGATCTGCGTGAAGTCCGACACCATGGTCTGGGTGCCTGCAAAGTAGGCATTGGCCTTCTCGATGACCTCGGCCGGCGCCAGCGCCTCCGGCCCGCGCACGGGCGCCGCCTTGCGGACGGCCTGCAGCTGCAGCGGACCCGATTCAGCATGGAGCGGCGCAGCGGCGACAAGGCTGAATGCGATCATCGCCGTGGCAATGCGGGTCATCATGCGCGATTGGCTTTCCTGCGGGAGGGCCGCACCGTTAGGAATCAGCTGTGGCAATTGTGAGACTATGCGCGCTGTTCTGCCTGTCTGGGAAGCAGGAATCGGGAGGTCGAGCGACCCCATGACACCGCAACCAAGCAGGTCCGTCCGGTGTTCCCTCGGCATCGCATCCCGTAGGGTTCGGGATGCGCCGATTGGAGGGAGATTGACCATGGAACGACGCCTCGTCCTAACGGGAGCCCTGGCCCTGGCCGCCGCGCCGGCCTTCGCCCAGTCCAACCCGCCGCCGCCCACCGACGCCCCGGCGGCTCCCGCGCCGGCCGCCCCGCCCGTGTCCGAGCCGGCGGCCGCGCCTGCCATGAAGATGGCGGCTCCGACCACGATGTCGGATGCCGCCGCCACCCACCTCAAGGGCACGATGGAGGTCGGCTCGCTGTCGCTCGCGATCAGCCGGATCGCCGCCGACAAGGTCAGGCACGCCGCGCTGAAGCAGTTCACCGGCTTCGAGATCGCCGAGCAGGAGACCATCGCCAGCGTCCTCAAGGCCGTGATGATGCCGGGTGCGCCGCCGTCGGGCACCGTCAAGCCGCCGACCGACGCGGAGCTGATGGGCAATCTCGACGACAAGGGTAAAGCCACCGTAACCAGGATGCACGAGATGAAGGCGGGTGCCCCCTTCGACCGCGCCTACGTGAAGGCGCAGATCGAGGGGCACCGCAAGCTGCTCGCCCTGCAGGAGGCCTATCTCGCCGCGCCCACCGCGGTAGACGAGACGAACGTCGCCAAGCTCGCCAAGGGCATGATCACCGAGCACCTGGCCCTGCTGGCCGGGCTCGAGAAGGAGACCGGCTAGCGGCGCAGCAGGAACACCGCCTGCTCGCCCAGGATATTCCAGAACCAGGGCGTCGAGCCGGCCCCCATGCGCCGGCCCGAGCCGTCGAGCACGATGGCGCGCTCGACCTTGGCCTCGACCAGCCCGACCAGCCCGAGGAAATCGCGGATGGTGCAGAAGTGGATGTTCGGGGTCTCGAACCAGGCATAGGGCATGTTGCCCGTCACCGGCATGCGCCCGTGCAGCCCGAGCGCGACCCGCGCCCGCCAATGGGCGAAATTGGGGAACGAGATGATGGCCCGGCGGCCGATGCGCAGCATCTGCTCCAGCACCACGCGCGGCTGGCGGGTGGCCTGGATGGTCTGGGAGAGGATGACGTAGTCGAAGGCGCCGTCCGGGTAGGAGGCAAGATCGGTATCGGCGTCGCCCTGGATCACGGACAGGCCCTTGGCGACGCAGTCGTTGACCCCTTTCTGCGACAGCTCGAGCCCACGCGCGTCCACCCCCCGGGTGTCGGCCAGCAGGCGAAGCAGGGCGCCGTCGCCGCAGCCGAGATCGAGCACCCGGCTGCCGTGCGCCACCATGTCGGCCACGAGCACGAGGTCGAGCCGCGGCCCTTCGCGCGGCGCGGCCGCGTCCTGGCGCGCGAGGGCCGCCACGCTCATCAGCCAAGGCCCCTGGCGCGGGCCGCGGCGTCGATGAAGCCGCGCGAGGTCTCGATCAGCTCGGGGATGTCGAGCAGGAAGGCGTCATGCCCCTTGTCGGTGTCGATCTCGACGAAGGACACCGACGCGCTGCTGGCGTTCAGAGCATGCACGATGGCGCGCGAGGCGCTGGTCGGGAACAGCCAGTCGGAGGTGAAGGAGGCGACGCAGAACCGCGTGCGCGTGTTGCGGAAGGCTTCGCCCAGCACGCCGCCGTAGTCGGCCGCCAGATCGAAGTAGTCCATGGCGCGCGTCATGTAGAGGTAGGCGTTGGCGTCGAAGCGCTCCACGAAGGTGCGGCCCTGGTGGCGCAGGTAGCTTTCGATCTGGAAGTCCGCGTCGAAGGAGAAGGTCGGCGCGTCGCGGTCCTGCAGGTTGCGGCCGAACTTGGCGTGCAGCGCGGGGTCGGACAGGTAGGTGATGTGCGCGGCCATGCGGGCCACCGACAGGCCCTTCTCCGGCCGCGTGCCTTCGTCGAGATAGCGCCCGGCCCGCCAGTCGGGATCGGCCATGATGGCCTGGCGCCCGACCTCGTGGAACGCGATGTTCTGGGACGAGTGCCGCGCCGCCGTCGCGATCGGGAAGGCGGCATAGACCCGGTCGGGATAGAGCGCCGCCCATTGCAGGACCTGCATGCCCCCCATCGAGCCGCCTGCGACGCAGAACAGCGTCCCGATGCCAAGATGGTCGACCAGCATCGCCTGGGCGCGCACCATGTCGCGCACCGTGATGACCGGGAAGTCGAGCCCGTAGGGGGCGCCCGTGGCGGGGTCGATCGAGGCGGGACCGCTCGAGCCGAGACAGCCGCCGACCACGTTGGAACAGATCACGAAAAACCGGTTGGTGTCGATCGGCCGGCCGGGCCCCACCATGGACGACCACCAGCCGGGCTTGCCGGTGACCGGGTGGATGTTGGCGACGTGCTGGTCGCCCGTGAGCGCGTGGCAGACCAGGATCGCGTTCGAGCGGTCGGGATCGAGGGTGCCGTAGGTCTGGTAGCCGATCGTCAGCGGCGCGATCCGGCCGCCGCCGTCGGTGACGAGCGGCTGGTCGGCCGGGAAGGTCACGACGGAACTGGTCGGCGTTCCTGCCTCCCGCGCATGGGCGGACAAGGTCGAATGCAATCCCACGGGGCGTCGTCTCCGGGCGCCGCAACGGCTTGCGCCACGCTCATCATGCGCGTTCTTTTTGCCGAACGCTCTGTCCGTCTTTTAGGACGAAGGCCTGCGAACAGTCAAGGTAAGAAGCCGATTCGTCATCGCGAGGCGCGCAGGGCGATCCATTACACTCCGGGGCTCGCGAGAGCCGTCCGGCTCTACTCCCCGAAGCTGATCGCCGGCGTGAAGGTGTGCGAGGCGCCCGGCGGGGGCGGCGGGAAGGGGGCGGCGCGGCGGACCATGTCGAGCGCAAAGGCGTCCGCGTCGGCGTGACCGCTGGACTGGACGATCGACAGCTTGTCGATGCCGCCCGAGGACGACAGGACCACCGCCATGACGACCTGTCCGGTGAGATGCTTGGCCCGTGCCGCCTCCTCGACTCCCTGCCGGGCGCGCGACAGGGCGCCGAACACCGAGCCGCGGTAATTGGCGTTGTCGGACGAGCCCGCCGCCGACAGCACCGCGCGGAAGCTTGTCGGCATGGGCATGCTGGCGGTGGCGAGCGCCGCATTCAGCTGCGCCGTCGCGTCCTTCGAGGCCGCCACGGTCGGATCGCCCGGGGTGGGCGGGCTCGGCTCCAGCGTGACCTTGCTCTCCGCCGGGACCGAGGTCTCCGCTTCGCCGGCCGTCAGCACGCCCGGGACGGCCGCGGCGGCGGCCGGGGTCTTGGGCCGATCGGGCGGGGCCGCATCCGGCGCGCCGGATGCGGGCTTCTGCGTGGCGGCGGCTTCTCTCGACCGGTTGCCGGTCTGGTTGACGGCCGTCTGGGCCGCGGCGGCCTTCGGCTCGGGCGGCGGCTCGACCAGCGGCGAGGGCAGCGCCTGGGCGAGGGCGTCGGCCGGCTGCTGCGGCAGCGGCTCGGCGACGGCACCCGGGGGCGGGGGCTCCGGCTCGGGCGGCGGGGGCTCTGGCGGCTTGGGCGGTGCCGGCTCGGGCGCGGGCGGTTTGGCGGCCTCCTGCTTCGGCATCGAGCGGACGAGCTCGACCGCGATCCCCTCGGGCGCGCTGACGTCCGTGACCATGGAGCGCCACACCGCGACGAAGCCGACCGCGAGCCCGAGATGGATCGCCACCGCCATGGCGAGGGTCGCGGCGGCGCGCCACCGTGCGCGGCCGTTCCCGCCGGCCACCGCCACGGGCGCCGGGGCCGGGCCGAGCGCCGCAGCGCCCGGGCCGGCCTCGGCCTGCGCCGGACCGCCGGGCCGGTACTCCAGCAAGGGTCCGGACAGCATGGGGCTGCTGAATAGGATGATTGTGGCAGAATGGGAACGCGGCTCGCGATCGCGGCCGACCTCGGCTACATAGCGCGCGGGCGAGCAGGCTAACCCGAGGGAGACAGAACGGCATGGCACAGACGCGAACGCTCGCCATCGACATCGGCGGGACCGGGCTCAAGGCCTCGGTGCTCGACGAGAGCGGCGCCATGCTGCACGACAAGGCGTGGCGGCCGACCCCCGGCCACCTCACCCCGGCCCTGATGATCGAGGAGGCGCGCGCCCTCACGGCCTCGCTGCCCGACTTCGACCGGATCACCATCGGCTTCCCAGGCGCGGTGCGGCGCGGCCGCGTGCTGACCGCGCCGCATTTCCCCGACCCGGCCTGGCCGATGTTCGACCTTGCCAAGGCGATGAGCGATGCCTTCGGCAAGCCCGCCCGGCTCGGCAACGACGCCGACATCCAGGGTCTCGGCGTTATCGCGGGGCTGGGTCTCGAATGCGTGCTGACGCTGGGGACGGGCGCCGGCACGGCGCTGTTCCAGGACGGGCTGATCGGCCCGCACCTCGAACTCGCCCATCATCCCTGCCACGGCAAGCACGACTACAACGGTTATATCGGCCGGGACGCGCTGGCCAAGGTCGGGCACAAGCGCTGGAACAAGCGCGTCAGGCGGGTGATCGGGATCCTGTTCGACTTGACCCACTACGACACGCTGTTCATCGGCGGCGGCAACGGCAAGCAGATCGCCGGCACGCTGCCCGAGAACATCAGGATCGTGCCCAACGAGGCCGGGATCACGGGAGGCGTGAAGCTGTGGGACGGCCGCAACGCCGCCGAGCAGCGATCGCGCCCCCATCGACGCGAGATCGAG
>CAXUMV010000259.1:0-5563 GCA_964252065.1 uncultured Lichenihabitans sp. | reverse complement strand
GTGCGCGCTGAAGCGCCCCTCGAGCAGCGCATCGACGGATCGCCGCAGGGCCGCCTCGAGCGGCCCCGTCATGCCGGCCCGCAGCGTGTCGGCGAGACCGGGCACGGGAAGCACGGGTCCGGCGGGCGGGAAGGCGTCCCACCCATAGGGGCGGCGGCGCGAGACCGACCGCTTGACCTGTTCGTCGACCCTGTGCAGCACCTCGCGCGGGCTCATCGCGCCGAGCCGCTTCACATACCACGCGACAGACATGCATTTGTCTCCTGCGTTGCCGATCAGGCCGGTCGGCGGGCGCCGGCGACCGAGCGCCAGATGGCGGTCAGGCGTTCGACATAGCCCGCGATCTCGAGGTGCTGCCGGTGGAACGTCCGCGCGGCCCCGCCCAGGCGCGTCCGGAGGTCGGGGTCGGCGAGCAGCCGCGCGAGGGCCTCCCTCAAGGCCGCGGCGTCGCCCGGCGGGACCAGGAGCCCCGTCTCCCCGTCCTCGATGATGTCCTCGGTGGCGCCGACCGGCGTCGTGACGACCGCAAGGCCGTGCGCCATGCCCTCGATGACCGACATGGGCAGGTTCTCCTCGAAGGAGGGCAGCACCAGGATGTCGGCCGCGGCGAGAAGCCGGGCGACGTCGGCCGGCCCCACCCAGCCCGGCATGGTGACGCGGTCCGACAGACCCCGCTCGGCCAGCTGCGCCCGGGTCTGGTCCACCGCCCCGTTCCCCGCGATCACGGCGCGCCATCCCGGCCGGTCCTTGAGACCCGCGAGGGCTTCGACAAGCTGCGGGACGCCCTTGCGGGGCCCGACATGGCCGAGGAACAGGATGACCGGGCCGCCGGTCCGGTCCGGCCGGTCCGGCGCCGGCGGGGTGGCGTTCGGCAGGATCGTGATCCGCGGCGCGGTCTCGGGCACGCGGGCGCCGACGTAGTCGTTCCAGGCCCGGCCGAGCACGATCACGCAGGCGGCCGCCGCGAACATGGACCGGATCTCGGACGACAGCCGCGGTCCGGCCTTGTCCCAGAAGCCGCGGAACCGGGAGCCGTGCAGATGGAGCACGTAAGGGATGCCGAGCAGCCGCAGGGCCCGGGAGACGGCCAGCTTGCGGACGGTGCTGCCGTGCGAGGACAGGTTGATGTGCACGACGTCCGGACGGCGGCCGGCCGCGCCCAGCACGACCCGCAGCACGAGAAGGGGCGACCAGGCGATGTGGCCCTGCCCCCGCGTCGTCTGGAAACTGACCTGCATGTCCGGCGGCGGGGCGGCGGCGAGCTGGCCCGCGACCGCATCCATCATGCGGTCGATGCCGCCCATCCCACCCTGCCCGAGCGGGGTGACGACGAGGACGCGGAGCCGCGCGGGCGCACGATGGGGCGTGGCGGGATCGGCGGTCACGACGGGGAGCTCTCGGGTTGCATGGGTGTTCGGGCCCCGCGGCGCGAGGCGAGCGTTGCCGCCCTACCCCGGCGCGGGGTTCGGCACGGGATTGTGCACGTGCTGGTAGCCGGACGAATCGATGTCGGACCGCTTGGCCGTGGCCGGGATGCCGGCCACCAGGGACATGGGCGGCATGTCCTCGAGGACCACGGCGTTCGCCGCCACCACACAGCCGCGGCCGATCCGGATCGGCCCGACGATCTTCGCCCCGGCGTGGACGATGACGTCCCGCTCGAGGTGGGGGGCGCCGCGCAGGGGCGACCGGCCCGCGAGCACCACGTGGACGCCGACCTCGCAGCCTTCCTCGATGACGGCCGCGCCGTTGATCACGATGCCGATGCCGCTGTGGTGGAAGAACACGCCCTTGCGGACGTCGGCCCGCCCGGGGAGCGATGCCGCGAAGGCGACGCGGATGACCCCGTCGACCAGCCGCGAGGCGAAGCCGAGCTTGCGCAGGTAAAGACCTCGCGAAATTCTGTGAAGAACGGCGATCGTCTGCATGGTCCGCGCCTGGTTCCTTTCACGTCCGCTCGACGGCCGCTCTTAACACGCGCCAGCACGCCGCAGGAGTGCTGACCTAAGGGAATTCACTATCGTCGCGCGTGCGAGCCGCCTTATCATGATGAATCGGACCGGCGGAGGTCCAGACTTCCAGCCGATGGAACAAAGGCCGGCGCAGCCGGCAGAACAGGCCCCATGAACTGGATCAAGCGACTGATCGGGTCGAGGGCCCGCCGCAGCGAGCCTCCGGCCCAAGCGCCCGTCCTGCCTTCGCCCAAGCCCCCTCCGGCGGTCTACACCCGCTATGCCTTCTCCGACCCCTCGCTCCGCATCGCCGCGGTGGGCGACCTGCACGGGCGCATCGACCTTCTCCAGCGGCTCGGCGCCCGGCTCGACGCGTTGAGCCGCGACCGGTCCAAGCGCCTCGTCGAAATCTATCTCGGCGACTACATCGACCGCGGCGGGAACGCGAGCGCCGTCATCGAGTTCCTGGCCCGCCGCATGACGCTCACCGACCGCGAGGTCGTCTGCCTCAAGGGCAACCACGAGCAGATGATGCTCGCCGCCCTCGAGAGCGACAAGGACTTCGTGTCGTGGCTCTCGTTCGGCGGCCCGACCACGCTGGTGTCCTACGGCATATCGCCCCCCAAGACGGAGGCCGACGTCCGGGCCCGGCGGATGGCGTTCCGCGCCGCCCTGCCGCCCCATCATCTCACGTTCCTGACCTCGCTCACCTTGTCGCACGCCCGCGGCGGGTTCTTCTTCGTCCATGCCGGCGTGCGGCCCGACAGGCCGCTCGACCAGCAAAGCCCGACCGATCTCCTCTGGATCAGGGACCGCTTCATCGCCTCCAGCGCCGATTTCGGCGCCGTCGTGGTGCATGGCCACACGCCGGTTCCCAAGCCGCAGTTCCGGCCGAACCGCATCGCCATCGACACGGGCGCCTACCAGTCCGGGAAGCTGACCTGCCTGCTCGTGACCGCCGAGAATGTCTCGATCCTCGAGGACGCGCCCTTAATTGTCGCCTGACGCCCGCTCCTTGCTGGGCCGCAAGGCCGCGAGACCGCCGCGAAGCGGCAGCCGGGCCTTGACCCTCAGCCGGCCCGCGGTCCGGTAGGCGTCGATCAGGGCCGGGATCTGCCGTTGCCAGGAGAGGTCGCGGACCACGCGCTCGCGGCCCAACCGGCCCATGCGCTCGCGAAGCCCCTCGTCGGCCAGGAGATCCAGGATCTTCTGGGCAAAATCGATCGGGTCGTTCGACTTCGCGTATAGTGAGGCGTCCGCGGCCGACACGCGCCCCTCGACCACGTCGAACTGCACGATCGGCTTGGAAAACGCCATGTATTCCAGAATCTTGTTCATGGTCGACAGATTGTTCATCTCGTTCACCCGGTCCGGGTTCACGCAGACGTCGGACGTCGAGAGCACCTCGAAAAGCTCCGCATCGGGCGCCCGCCCCAGGAAGGTGACGAAGTCGCCGACGTCGAGCTCGACCGCAAGGGCCTTGAGCGCATCGAGACTGGAGCCGCCGCCGACCAGGACGAACTGGATGTCGGTGCGCTTGAGCGTGTGGACGATGTGGGCCACCGCCGCGAGCAGGAGGTCGATCCCTTCCTGGTCCCCCATCACCCCGACATAGCCCAGCAGGAAGCGCCGGCCGTTCTTGAGCTTCGGCGCGGGCGGGACGGGCTTCAGGCGGCTGATGTCCGGACCGCTGCGCACGACGAAGACCCTGTCGGGCTTCATGCCGCCTCGTCCGATCGCGATGCGGCGATAGCTGTCGTTGGTCGCGATCGACACGTCCGCGACCAGGAACGTCAGCCGCTCGACCAGGACCAGCAGGCGCCAGAACAGGCCCCGGCGGCCGAACTTCGCCTCGAACAGCTCGGGATTGATGTCGTGGTGGTCAAAGATGAACTTCGTGCCGAGCAATTTGAACGGCAGGGCGACGAGGAAGATGAGATCGGGCGGGTTGCAGGCATGGATGGTGTCGAACCCGCGACGCCAGTAAATCTTCCACGCAAGACAGGTTTCGGCCCACAGGGCCGACAGGTATTCCCTAAAGTAGCCGTGCGTCGTCCCCGCATCGAGGGGCAGCCGATGACGGTGGATCTCGATGCCCTGCAGCTCTTCGTAGGGGCTCTCGTAGCCCTTGCCGGTGGGGCAGATGATCGACACCTCCGCGCCCGCGCCGCGGAGCGTCAGGGCCTCCTGCCACACGCGCCGGTCGAACGGCACGGGCAGGTTCTCGACGATGATCAGGATCCGGCGGCCCGCGAGAGCCCCCTTGGGAATGCTTTCCTCGAACGGCCGCTCGGCGACACGGGTCCTTGCGGACGCAACCTCGTCAGGCATCGGCATGAACTCTCCGCCTGTCAGGAAAGGGAATTGATGTCGAGGAGCTGCCGCGAGGCGAGGCGCAGGTCCTTGGCCATGCCGCTCGCATCGACCACCAGATCGTACTGGCCCTGCTCGGCCCGCTCCTTGTCCACCAGGAGATCGGGCAGATCCGGCAGGCGGCTGACGCCGTAGCCGAGGTTCTGGCCCACCAGGCGTTCGGGCTTCAGCCACGGATCGTAGATCTGCAGCCGGTAGCCGCTCTGGAGCAGCTTGCGGGCGAGATCGACCTTCGGGCTTTCCCGCAGATCGTCGCTCTCGGCCTTGAACGCGAGGCCGAGGAGCAGGATGCTGGCGCCCTGGGTCAGACCGCGGGTCACGATGTTGAACAGGAAGGCCTTGTGCGCCTCGTTCGACTGGATGAGCGACTCGATGATCTGCGTCCGGGCGCCGACATCCATCGCGATGTACTGCAGCGCCCGCACGTCCTTGGGCAGGCAGGAGCCCCCGGGGCGGAAGTAGCGGGACGAGATGTTGAGCTTGGTGTCGGAGACGAAGATCTCGTGCACCTTGGCGGGATCGATCCCGAGCTGGACCGAGATCCGGCCGATCTCGTTGCCGAAGGCGACCTTCAGGGCGTGGAAGTTGTTGTCGACGAACTTCGTGATCTCCGCCTCGCGGTAGCGGGTGTAGAAGACGGGCGCGTCGAGGCCGCGGTTCATCTCGTCCATATGGGCGTTCGGCGCCCCGTCGACCGTGCCCACGACGATCTTCGGCGGTGCGAAGAAGTCCTTGATGGCGACGGCCTCGCGCAGGAATTCCGGATTGTAGACGCGGCGGACCGCCCGCATGCCGGCCGGCCCCAGCGTCGCCCGGAAGATCGGCTCGATCAGCTCGTCCGTCGTTCCCGGCCGGATCGTGCTGCGGTAGACCACCGTGAGCGGCTCGGCCCGGTCCGGGTCGATCGCGGCCGCGATCTGCCGCGACACCTCGGCGATGTAGGACATGTTGTGCGAGCCGTCGGCTCCGCTCGGCGTCCCGACGCACACGATCGCCATGTCGCAGCCCTCGACGAGGGCGGCCGGGTTGGTCGTGCAGTGGAGGAGGCCCCGCGCGACCGCGGCCGCGAGGAGGTCGTCGAGCCCGGGCTCATGAATGGGCGAGCGGCCCTCGTTCGCCTCCCGCACCTTCTTCTCGCTGACGTCGACGCCCAGCACCGAATGGCCCTGCTTCGTCAGGCATCCTGCTGCCGTCAGGCCGACATAGCCGAGCCCGTAGATCGCGATCTTCATCCAGTG
>CAXUMV010000258.1:2848-5581 GCA_964252065.1 uncultured Lichenihabitans sp. | reverse complement strand
CCGTGATCGCGCACGAGTATTTCCACAACTGGACCGGCAACCGCATCACCTGCCGCGACTGGTTCCAGCTCTGCCTCAAGGAAGGGCTGACGGTCTTCCGGGACCAGGAGTTTGGCGCCGACCAGCGCTCCCGCGCCGTCAAGCGCATCGCCGACGTGCGTTCACTGCGCACGCGCCAGTTCCCCGAGGATGCAGGACCCCTGGCCCACAGCGTGCGGCCGGCCACCTACCGCGAGATCAACAACTTCTACACGGCGACCATCTACGAGAAGGGCGCCGAGATCATCCGCATGCTCCGCCACCTGATCGGCACAGAGGCCTTCGGGGCCGGCATGACGCTCTATTTCGATCGTTACGACGGCACGGCGGCCACGATCGAGGACTTCATCGGCTGCTTCGCCGAGATCTCTGGACGCGATCTCGGCCCCTTCATGCAGTGGTATGGGCAGGCCGGGACCCCCGAGGTCACGGTCGGGGTCGCGCGCGACGAGGCGGCCGGCACGCTGACGTTGGCCCTTCGCCAGCACACGGCCCCGACCCCCGGCCAGCCCGACAAGGCGCCGCAGGTCGTTCCCGTGGCGCTCGGCCTCGTGCGCGAGGGCGGCGGGACGCTGGAGCTCGCCGCGCTTGAGGCCGACGGGCTGTCGCCGCAGGAACGCGCGAGCGGCTTCGTGGTGCTCGACACGGCCGAGCGGACCATCGTCATACGCGGCCTCGCCGGACGCTACGTGCCGAGCCTGTTCCGCGGCTTCAGCGCGCCGGTGCGGGTCCGCTCCAACCTCGACGACCAGGCCCGGCTGACGCTGCTCGCGCACGATACCGACGGCTTCAACCGGTGGGAGGCGGCCCAGGGCGTGGTGACACGCCTCGTGGTGACGCGCCTCGCCGCCGGCGCAGACCCCATGGGCGAGGCCACCCTGCTTGCGGCGCTGTCGACCGCCCTGTCGGGCGCGGCAAAGGACCCCGCCTTTGCGGCCCAGGTCCTGGCCTGGCCGACCGAAGCCGACATCGCCCGCGAGATCGGCCGCGACGTCGATCCCGACGCCGTGCGCGAGGCCCGCGAGCGCCTGCGGGAGTCGATGGGCCGCGGCCTCGCGGCCCAGATGGTCGAGCTTTACGGCTGGATGTCGGAACCGCGCGCCTTTACGCCCGATGCGGCAAGCGCCGGGCGGCGGGCGCTGCGTGGCGCGCTGCTCGGCTTTCTCGCGGCAGGCGATCACGACCGGGGCGCCGCGCTGGCCGCCGCCCAGTTCGATGCCGCCGACAACATGACCGACCGGCTGGCCGCCCTCCAGGCGGTCTGCACGCTGCCTCTCGCCAACCGCGACCCGCTGCTGCAGCGCTTCTACGCGATGTTCGAGGCCGAGCCGCTCGTGATCGACAAGTGGCTGGCCGTGCAGGCGGGGATCGCCGAGGTGGGCACGCTGGATCGCGTGCGGGGGCTGATGGGTCATCCGGCCTTCTCGCTGGCGAACCCGAACCGGGTCTATGCGCTGATCGGCGGCTTTGCCGCCAACCCTACCCAGTTCAACCGCGCCGATGGGGCGGGCTACGATTTTCTGGCCGACGTCGCGCTCGACCTCGATGGCAGGAACCCGCAGGTGGCGGCCCGGCTGCTCAACGCGTTCCGCTCGTGGCGGCTCATGGAGCCCGGCCGGCGCGGGCTCGCGGAAGCCGCTTTGCGCCGCATCGCGGCCCTGCCCAGGCTGTCGGCCGATCTCCGCGATATCGCCGACCGCTGCCTCGGCTAAGGCGGCTTTCCGCCCTGCCGGAGGGCGGCGGAATGGCCAGTGCGGGAGCCTCGGCCACACCCCTCCCGAACCGTTCGGCACCATGATTTCTGCCCTGGACAACCGGCGGCTTGAGGATTCTGATGCAAGTGATTCGGAGCGCCAGGGCGACATTTTTCGCCAGCCATCCGTCCACTCGAAAGGCTCCCTATGGCGCGTGCAAACGCGGCCGCCGACCTCGTGCGCGCGGGGTCGTTGCAAGGACTTGCGCGCGCGCTCGCCCAGCCGGCCCATTGCCGGACGGCGGATGCGGAGCGTGCCGTCCGGCTTTTGGTTCCCGTGCTCGTCGGCGCCTTTCTGTTCGTGCTCATCGGTGGCGTGGCCCTGCAGGTCAGCCAGCTCCGCGACCGCACCCTGCGCGATGCGGCGGCCGACCTCGAGCTCATCGCCTCCCTGGCGGCGACCCAGCTCGACGGCGCGGCCGGCGTGGGGGACGCCGCCGCGGCCGCCGAGAAGCAGCTGCGCGCCCTGCCCGACCGCAGCTTTGCGGCCGGCCGCCGGCTGATCGTGACCGACAGCACCGGCATCGTGGCCGCCGCGGTCCCGCCCTTCGCCGACGGGCTCGAGCCGTCCGGCCGTACCCTCGCCGACCGCCTCGGCCCGGCCCAGCCGCTGACCACCTTCGGCGAGAAGGCGGGCGTGCTGCGCATCACCCTGGCCGACGACAGCGAAGCTTTGGCGGCCGTGCGCAACCTGCGGGCGCCCTTCGGCCAGCTCGCCGTCGTCCATCCCGTGGCGCTCCTTCTCTCCGACTGGTGGACCACGGCGCTGCGGACCGCGCTCGTGCTCTGCGCCACCACCTTCGCCCTGACCGCGATGGCGACCGCCTATCTGTGGCAGTCGGGCCGGGCGAGCGGCGCCGAGCGCCACTACGGCAAGGTCCACGCCCGCATCGATACGGCGCTGAACCGGGGCCGCTGCGGCCTGTGGGACTGGGATTTGG
>CAXUMV010000258.1:0-2838 GCA_964252065.1 uncultured Lichenihabitans sp. | reverse complement strand
AGTCTACTGGTCCGAGTCCATGTACGCGATGCTCGGCATGCAGGCGACGAGCGACTTCGTGTCCTTCGGCGACATCAATGCCCTGGTGCATCCTCTCGACGACGACCTCGGGGCGCTGGCCGAGAGCCTGGCCGCCTGCGACCTGCCCTCCATCGATCACGTGATGCGGCTGCGCAACGTGGCAGGCGAGTGGGTCTGGCTGCGCGTGCGGGCCGAACGGGTCCTCGAGCCCGCCACCAACGATCCCTATTTCGTCGGCATCGCGGTCGACATCACGGACGAGAAACGCTTCGCCGAGCGCAGCGCCACGGCCGACCGCAGGCTCAGCGACGCGGTCGAGTCCATTTCGGAATCCTTTGCGCTCTGGGACGAGACCGACCAGCTCGTGCTGTGCAATGCCAAGTACATGAAGCTGCACCGCATCGACGGGGCGACCTTCCCGGTCGGCTGGCGCCCCGCCGATACGCTGAGCGGGAGACTGTCGCTGGCGGGCCCCGAGCTGCCCGGGGCGAACGCCCGCAGCGTGGAAGTCCAGCTCAGCGACAATCGCTGGCTGCAGATCAGCGAGCGGCGCACCAAGGACGGCGGCCTCGTGTCCGTCGGCACCGACATCACGGCCCTCAAGCTGCACGAGGAACGGCTGATGGACAGCGAGCGGCGCCTCATGGCGACCGTTGCCGACCTCAGCCGCCACCGGCAGGCGCTTGAGCTGCAGGCCCAGCAGCTCGCCGAGATGGCCGAGCGCCATCGCGAGAAGAAGGCCGAGGCCGAGAGCGCGAGCCGGGCGAAGTCCGAGTTCCTGGCCCGCATGAGCCACGAGCTCCGCACCCCGCTGAACGCCATCATCGGCTTCTCGGATCTCATGTGCAACGAGACCTTCGGCCCACTGGGCTCGACGAAATACGAGGGCTACGCGGCCGACATCCGGACGAGCGGCAACAACCTGCTCGCCCTCATCACCGAAGTGCTCGAGATGTCGCGCCTGGAGGCCGGCCGGGTCCGCCTATGCCGCAGCCTGTTCCCCATCGAGGACACGCTCGCGGCGGTCGTCGCGGGCGTGCAGCCGCAGGTCAGCACCAAGCGCCTGCGCCTCGACGCCGAGGCGACCCCCGGCTGCCTGTTGCACGCCGACCGCGCGGCGGTTGAGAAGGTGCTGCAGACCTTGCTGGTCAACGCCTGCAAGTTCACGGCCGACGGCGACGCCATCTCGGTGCGCGCCCGCAGCGCCAATGGCGGCCTTAACATTTTTGTGGCCGATACCGGGGCGGGCATCGCGCCCGAGGCGGTGGCGCGGCTCGGCCGGCCCTTCGAGCAGTTCGGCGCCGTGCTGCGCGACGGCATGAAGGGCTCCGGGCTCGGCCTGGCGATCGCCCGGTCGCTGGTCGAGCTGCACGGGGGCACGCTGCGCCTCAAGTCCCGCCTGGGCGAGGGAACGGTCGTCATGATCCACTTCCCCGCCCCGGTCGAAACCGTCGCCCGGGTGCCGCTGCGCCCCCGCGAACGCCAGAGGGCCTGACCCCGCGGTGACCGCGCGACGGATTTATTTTTTGCCTATCTGCGCAGCGCGCAGCGTTAGTTTTGTTTATTCAATATGTTAACAGGTAAGGCCGACTCGGGGCATCGTTGTGGCGGCATTGACTCGGCCTGCTGCCGCTCGACCCGTCGCGCTGCGACACAATTGCCACATTGGCAGTTAGCCGAGGCGGGGGTCTCGTTCGCCTCGTGATTCGAAGAACTTAAATCCGGCCCTGTCGGGAATCTGAACGGGCCCGCTGGGCCTGTGCGGCGAGGCCGTGACTCTTTCGTGACGACATCGGTTGCGCGGGGCAGGCCGGCTGTGTAGTCTTTTTTGACCGACAGCGGCCCAGGGCTGCAAGTGTCGTCCTTCCTTCGCCGCGTTTTGGCAAGTTTTGAACTGGAGATGATCCGGTGCTGCGTAGTTGTCGGGAGGGCGCATCAGTATAGTCGGAATGCTATTAGTAGATGTTCAATAAGCCGTGTGGCGGGTGTGGCCCGCCGCGGCCGCTCCGGGCGGACGGAGCGGTCATCGGTGGATCGCGAGGGGCACGCAATGACGGGTGGAACGGGGCATGCGGGCGATGTATCGCCGGAGAAGGCGGCCGAAATTCTGAACGGCACGCCGGGCGCGGTTCTGATCGATGTGCGCACCGGGCCCGAATGGGACAATGTCGGCATACCGGACCCGGATGCGCTTGCCGTCAAGCCGATCTTCCTCGAATGGCTGCTGCCGCCCGCGATGACGCCCAACCCGGACTTCGCCGATCGGCTGAAGGCGGAACTGGCCGCGCGCGGCGCCGCGGCCTCGACCCCCCTCTTGTTCCTCTGCCGCTCGGGAGCGCGGAGCGCGGCCGCCGCCACGGCAGCCACGGGGCTCGGCTTTACGCAGTGCCACAACATCGAAGGGGGGTTTGAGGGATCCACCGGTCTGGGCCTGCCCGGCTGGAAGCAGTCGGGCCTGCCCTCGACGTCTCGCTGACCGACAGCCGTCCCTCCCCTTTCCCCCTAAAAATCGAGCCGTGCCGCCGATGATCGCTCGTCGCCTTGACCGTCCGCCCATGACCTGGGTCGCAGCGCGAGGGCCGGACGGCGCGTCGGCCGATGGCCGGATCGCATCAACGGACGCAATCGCCTTGAACAAGGACCAGAAGGATTTCAGCGAGGCGTGGACCAATGCCTGCCGGCGGCTGCGGGCCGAGTTGGGCGAGGCGATCTTCACCTCGTGGTTTTCCCGCCTCGAGCTGGACGGCTTTGCGGACGGAACCGCCTTCCTGTCGGTGCCCACGAGCTTCCTGAAGGCCTGGATCCAGTCGCACTATG
>CAXUMV010000257.1:0-5584 GCA_964252065.1 uncultured Lichenihabitans sp. | reverse complement strand
GCTGGACCTACATCATGAGCAACTTCCAGCACCCGGGCGACTGGCAGAAGGTGCTGCACGGCAAGGTGCGGGCGACCCTCGATCCCCTGGTGCGCGCCAATTACAAGGATCGCTTCGGCGCCGCGGTCGGCTACCTGACCGGCGACCAGACCGGCATCAAAATGTCCCGCGCCTGAAGGTCAGGCCGGCGCTTGGCGGTGATGCCCGTGTTCCGCAGGCGGGCGAACGGACCGATCGGCATGGGTGCGGTGATCTGAGCACGATGCCGAAGGGCTGTTGACGGGATGACCGCCATGGCGATGCTGCGACATGAAGCATTGTCGGGATGGCATCGGGGCAGGACGTCGGCATGGATAGACCGCTGGCCGGCATACGGGTGCTGGAGCTCGCCCGCATTCTCGCCGGGCCCTGGATGGGCCAGCTGCTCGCCGATCTCGGCGCCGACGTGGTCAAGGTCGAGCGTCCGCAGGGGGGCGACGACACCCGGAGCTGGGGCCCGCCCTTCATCGGCGAAGGGGACGCGCGCGCCGCGGCCTACTTCCACGCCGCCAACCGCGGCAAACGCTCGATCGCGCTCGATCTCAAGGACGAGGGCGACCGCGCGACGGTGCGGCGCCTGGCGGCCCGCGCCCACATCCTGCTCGAGAACTTCAAGGTCGGCGGGCTCGCGGGATACGGGCTCGACTATGCGAGCCTGCAGCCGCTGAACCCCGCCCTCGTCTACTGCTCGGTCACCGGGTTCGGGCAGACCGGGCCCTACCGGCAGCGGGCCGGCTACGACTTCATGATCCAGGCCATGGGCGGCATCATGGATCTCACCGGCGATCCCGAGGGCGGCCCCCAGAAGACCGGCGTCGCCTTCGCGGACATCTTCTCGGGGCTCTACGGCGCCGTCGGCGTGCTGGCGGCCCTGCGACAGGCGGAAGCGACGGGCCGGGGCGCGCATGTCGACATCGCGCTGCTCGACGTGCAGGTCGGCGTGCTGGCCAACCAGGCGATGAACTTCCTGGCCTCCGGCGAGGCGCCGCGCCGCATGGGCAACGCCCATCCCAACATCGTGCCCTACCAGACTTTCGCGGTCGCGGACGGCTTCGTGGTCGTGGCGGTCGGCAACGACGGGCAGTTCGCGCGCTTCGCGGCGGTGCTCGGCGCCCCCGCGCTCGCCGCGGACCCGCGCTTTGCCACCAATCCGGGCCGCGTCCAGCATAGGGCGGAGCTTGTGCCGATCCTGGCCGGTCTCATCCGCCCCATGACACGCGGGGCGCTGCTCGCGGCGCTGGAGCGGCAAGGCGTGCCCTGCGGGCCGATCAACACGGTCGCCGACGTGTTCGCCGACCCGCAGGTCGTGGCGCGCGGGCTGCGGCTCGCGCTTGCCGGCCCCGACGGACCGGTTCCGGGCGTCGCCGCCCCCATCGTGCTCGACGGGATGCGGATGGCCAGCCCGCGCGCCTCGCCGGCCCTGGGAGCCGATGGCGCCGACGTGCTCGCCGATCCCGCCTGGGGCGGCTAAGAAGGAGGATGCGATGAAGGCGGTCCGGCTCGAAGCCATCGGACAGTTCGCGATCCGCGAGGTCCCCGTTCCGACCCCCGGGCCCGGCGATCTGCTGGTCCGGGTGGAGGCGTGCGGCATCTGCGGCACCGACCGCCACCTGCTCCACGGCGAGTTCCCGAGCGCCCCGCCGGTCACGCTGGGCCACGAGTTCTGCGGCATCGTGGAGGCCGTAGGGTCCGCCGTCACGGGCTTTGCGACGGGCATGCGGATCACGGGCGATCCCAACATCTACTGCGGCCGCTGCGACCAGTGCGCAGCCGGGCGGATCAACCTGTGCCGCAACCTGCGGGCCCTCGGCATCCACCGCGACGGCGGCTTTGCGGACTACGTGGTCGTCCCCCAGACGCAGGCCTACGACCTGCCGCTCTCCCTGCCCCCGCACCACGGCGCCTTCTGCGAACCCCTGGCCTGCTGCCTCCACGGCATCGACATCGCCGCGATCCAGGCGGGCGCCTCGTTGGTCGTGCTCGGCGGCGGCGTCATCGGGCTCCTGACCGTGCAGCTCGCGCGCCTGGCCGGAGCTCGGCAGGTCGTGCTCTCGACCCGGCAGGCCTCGCGCCGGGACCTCGCCCGCGCGATCGGGGCGACCGCCACGGTCGATCCCGGCGCGGGCGACGTCGTCGAGGCGATCGCGGGACCCGGCGGCCTGCTGCCGGGGGGCGCCGACGTCGTCATCGAGTGCGCCGGCGTCGCCGAAACGGTGGAGCAATCGATCCGCCTCGCCCGCGCGGGCGGCACGGTGGTCATCCTCGGCGTGATGCCGCAAGGCGCCAAAGTCGCCATCGAGCCCTTCGACATCCTGTTCCGCGAGCTGCGCGTGCTCGGCTCCTTCATCAATCCCTTCGTCCACCGGCGGGCCGCCGACCTCGTCGCCGCGGGCGCCATCGAGCTCGACCGGCTGGTCACGCGGACGATCCCGCTCGAAGACGTCGCGGGCGTGGTCGCCCATCCTTCCGCGCCCGGCGAGGTGAAGGTGATGGCGGTCCCGGGCGGCTGACGCCGGAGCGGCGTCAGCCCGGCGCGGGGTCGCCGGAGGCCGACGCGCCCGACCGCCGCGCCTCGGCGATGGCCACCGCCAGCGTCATGGCGAGCACCATGGTGGCCGACATCGGCCGGAACCCCTGGTAGTCGGCCTCCAGGACCTCGAACCAGAGGCCGCGCCGCGGCACGATGGGGCTGAGCGGGCTGTCGGTGATCACCACCATGGCGGCGCCCTGCGCCTCGATCTGCCGCGCGAGGCTCACGGCCGTCGAGGCGTAGGGCGTGAAGCTGACCGCGAGCGCGGCGTCGCGCGCCGTCGCGAAGGCCGCAGTCTCGGGGTCGATCCCGGCCGCCGAGCCGATCAGCACGTTGCGGACCCCGAGCTTGCCGAGCGCGTAGCTCATGTAGGAGGTCACGGGGAAGGAGCGGCGCTGCCCGACGAGATAGATGGTCTCGGCCTGCGCGAGGGTCGCGGCGGCACGCTCGATCGCGGCCGGGTCGACCTGCGCCCGCACCGCGCGCACGCTGCGCTCGGCGGCGTCCGCGAAGCCTTCGAACAGGGCCGCGGCGCGGGCCGCCTCCTCCGGAGCGCTGCGCAGGGCCTGGAGCCGCTCCTCGTAGGACGGCACCCGCTCGCGTAGCCGGTCGCGGAAGATCGTCTGCAGGTCGGAGAAGCCCTGGTAGCCGAGCGCCTGGGCGAAGCGGATCAGCGCGGAGGGCTGGACGTGGGCCTGCTCGGCGATGCTCGCCGCCGTGCCGAACGCCACCTCGTCCGGATGGGCGAGGGTGAAGGCCGCGACCTGCGCGAGGCGCTTGGGCAGGCTCTTCTTGCGGTTGAGCAGCGCGTCGCGCAGCGCCTCGAAACTGCGCGGCACGTCCGACGCGCCGTCGGCGACCTCCTCGACCGGCATGACGCCCCTTCTTCCCCGACGGTGCTCGCGGTGAGGCTTAGCACCGCAGCCGCGCTCTGGGGACTCCGCGAGCGCCTTGCCGCGGGCGATCCTTTGCAATTTGTCACGTGCCGCCGCATCGCAAATTTGCTTTGATCCGCGCGGACAAGCAGCGACGGCCAGGGCCGCGGCGTGCCGAGGAGTGTGACGGATGGGCAATTTCTGGGCCGCGCTGAAGGATATCTGGCGGCTGGCCTATCCGTATTTCCTCCGGCGGACGCCCGGCGAGATCCGGCTATGGGTCGTCGGACCGGTCCGGCTTCCCGAGAACTATATCGCGTTCGGCCTGCTGGGCCTCACGATCGCCCTCGAGATCGCCTTCGCGTTCATGGCGAAGCAGTTCAACAACTGGTACGGCGGCTTCGGCGATGCGCTCCAGCAGAAGAAGGCCGCCGAGTTCATCGCGTCCATGGAGTGGTTCACGGTCCTGGCGTTCTTCTACATCGTGATCGCGGTCTACAAGAACTACGTCAACCAGACGCTGCAGATCCGCTGGCGCAAGTCGATGACCGACTTCTTCGTCGATCGCTGGCTCGCCCCCGCGCAGCACTACCGGCTGCGCCTCGTCACCGGGCCGGCCGACAACCCCGACCAGCGCATCGCCGAGGACGTCCACTACTTCGTCGGGCGCACCATGGTGATCGGGTTTGGGTTCTTCTCGAACCTCATGCAGCTCGGCATCTTCATCCTGATCCTTTGGGGGATCTCCGAGCGCTTCCCGATGCAGAGCTTCGGGCTGTCGTTCAACATCCCGGGCTATCTCATCTGGATCGCGGTGCTTTACGCCGCGCTCGGCACCTATTTTGCCAACCGCATCGGCAAGCCTCTCGTGCGGCTGAAATACGACCAGGAGCGCTACGAGGCGAACTTCCGCTTCGGCATGGCGCGCGTGCGGGAGAACTCCGAACAGATCGCGCTGCTGTCCGGCGAGGGCGCCGAGCGCGCGCTGCTGGGCGAGCGCTACAACTCCGTGCTGGCCAACGCCTATGGGGTGATCCGGCGGCAGAAGAGCCTGTCGTGGTTCCAGAGCTTCTTCGGGCAAGTCACTGTCATCTTTCCCTATCTGATGCTCGGGCCGGCCTATTTCTTTGGCACGGCCACCTACGGGGCGCTGCTGCAGGCCCGCCAGGCTTTCGATCAGGTGCAGGGCGGGATGACCTGGTTCGTCGATAACTATTCCGAGCTGGCCGAGTACCGGGCGACCGTGCAGCGGCTCACCGCCGGCGGCACGACCTACAGCCTGACCCAGACCAGCTACGAGGAGGCCATCCAGGCCGCGACGCTGGCCGCGACCGCGCAGCCTCATATCGACCGGGCCGCGGGGCAGGCCGTGCAGCTCGCGACCGAAGCCCTGACCGTCATGCTGCCGACGCAGGCCGCCCTGACCGCCCCCGCGAACCTCCGGGTCGGCCCCGGCGACCGCATCCTGCTGACGGGCCGCTCGGGGTCCGGCAAGACCACGCTGCTGCGGGCGCTGTCCGGCATCTGGCCCTTCGGCAAGGGCCGCGTCGTCGTCCCGGCCGGCACGCGGCTCTTCACCCTGCCCCAGCGGACCTACCTGCCCCAGGGCACCCTGCGGCAGGCGATCTGCTATCCCGACATGATCGAGACCTACCCCGATGCCGCGGTGCGGCGCGCGCTCCAGGACGTCGGGCTGGACCATCTCGAGCCCGAGCTCGACGAGGCCGGGAACTGGTCGATGCGGCTGTCGGGCGGCGAACAGCAGCGCCTGGGGGTCGCCCGCGCGCTGCTCGTCAAGCCGGACTGGCTGCTGCTCGACGAGGCGACGTCCGCCCTCGACGAGACGGGCGAGGCCGACCTCTACCGGACCATCGTCCAGCAGCTGCCCAAGGCCGGCATCGTGTCGGTCGGCCACCGGTCCACGCTGGCGGCCTTCCACACCCGCCAGGTGGCGATGGAGCGGGCGGACGGCGGCCTGTTCAGCCCCGGCGAATCCGTCGCGGTCGCGGCCGAGTAGCCGGCCGCCCCGCGAAGACTCCTCAGTGCAGCAGCGGTCCGGCGAGAGCCGCGATAAGCTCGACCTTGACCGCCTCGGCCCGGTCGTTGGCCGCGAGCGCCGGCTCCTCGCCGAGCGCCACGC
>CAXUMV010000256.1:0-5600 GCA_964252065.1 uncultured Lichenihabitans sp. | reverse complement strand
TGTCGCCCATGATCATGAACGTCGCGTGCTTCTTCTCCCAGCACTCGCCGATGTTGGGGCAGCCGGCCTCCTCGCAGACGGTCACGAGGCCGTGCTGGCGCACGATGCCGTTGGTTTCGGCGAACGCCGCCGAGCCCGGCGCCTTGACGCGGATCCAGTCGGGTTTCTTCAGCACCGGCTGATCGGGCCGGTGCGCCTTTTCGGGATGCCGCGGCCCCTCGCTGCGGGGGCGCGGATCGTTGGTCAAAAGATCGAGGACGAAGGCCATGACATCTCAGATAGGCTCACACGACGACGCGCGCCACCGCGATCACCACCACCGCCCCGATGGTCGCGATCACGATGTCGGCCAGCAGCGGGTTGTGGATGGGAAGCGGCACGCCGAAGCCGTGCACGATGAAGCCGCCCACCAGGGCGCCGAGAAGGCCGGTGACGAGATCGCGGATCAGCCCGCCCCCGCCCATGATCAGGCTGGCCAGCCAGCCCGCGACGAGGCCGATGACCAGGATGGCGATAAGGCCTTGCGGTTCGGGCATGGACGTGTCCCTCAGGAATGGATGACCCGCCCGTAGGCGTCCATCACGGCCTCGTGCATGGTCTCCGACAGGGTCGGGTGCGGGAACACGGTGCCGATGAGGTCCTCCTCCGTGGTCTCGAGGTTCATCGCGACGACGAACCCCTGGATCAGTTCGGTGACCTCGGCGCCGACCATGTGGGCGCCGAGCGACAGCCCCTGCTCCTTGGCCTTGGCCTCGGTCAGGCCGACCGAGGCGATCTGCGGCTGGCAGTAGGTGCAACCCGGGATCATGGTGCGGTCGAGCGCGTGCGGGTGCAGGCCCTTGATGGCCTCGACGCAGGTCACGCCCTCGTGCTCGGCCTTGTGGGCCAGCATCGGTGGACCAGCCACATCGCCGATGGCGTAGATGCCGTCCACCCCGGTGCGCCCGTAGCCGTCGGTCGCCACCACCCCCCGCTCGATCTTCACCCCGAGCGCCTCGAGCCCCAGGTTCTCGGTGTTGCACACGACGCCGACGGCCGAGATGAGGCGGTCGGCGACGATCCGGCTCGTCTGGCCCTTGCCGTCGTCGATCGTGGCGGTGATCGAGTCCTCGCCCTTCTCGACGCCGGTCACCTTGGCGCCCGTCATGATCTTGATGCCGGCCTTCTCGAAGCGCTTGCGGGCGAAGGCGGCGATCTCGGCATCCTCGACGGGGAGGATCTGCGGCAGCACCTCCACCACCGTCACCTCGGCTCCCATGGTGCGGTAGAAATAGGCGAACTCGATGCCGATCGCCCCCGAGCCCATCACCAGGAGGCTCTTGGGCATGGCCTCGGGCACCATGGCCTCGTAGTAGGTCCAGATCAGCTTGCCGTCGGGCTCCAGCCCCGGCAGGGCGCGCGGCCGGGCGCCGGTCGCGACGATGATGTGCTTGGCTTGGTAGCTGCCCGGGCCCAGCGCCCCCTTGGGCGGGGCGATGGGCGGCCGGCCGAGGGCGGACTTGGTCGCCGGCACCACGCTCACTTCGCCGGCCTTGGGGATGGTCGCCTCCCCCCAGATCACGTCGACCTTGTTCTTCTTGAGCAGGAAGCCGACGCCGTTCGAGAGCTGCGCCGACACCCCGCGCGAGCGCTGCACCACCTTGCCGACATCGAAGCCGACCGTGCCGGCCGACAGGCCATAGGCCTCGGCATGGCTCATGTTGTGGTAGACCTCGGCCGAACGCAGCAGCGCCTTGGTCGGGATGCAGCCCCAGTTGAGGCAGATGCCGCCCAGGTGCTCCCGGTCCACGACCGCCGCCTTGAAGCCGAGCTGCGCCGCGCGGATCGCGGTCACATAGCCCCCAGGCCCGGCCCCGAGGACGATGATGTCGTAGCTGTCCGCCATTGTGCCGTGCTCTCCGCTTGGTCGTCGCTCAGACCAGCATGCCGGCCGGGTTCTCGATGAGAGCCCGGAACGCCGCCATCAGCTCGGCCCCGAGCGCGCCGTCGACCGCGCGGTGATCGGTGGACAGCGTGCAGGTCATGACGGTCGCGACCGCCGGCGCGTCGTGGCGGACCACGATGCGCTTCTCGCCGGCCCCCACGGCCAGGATCGAGGCATGGGGCGGGTTCACGATGGCGGAAAAGCTCTTCACGCCGAACATGCCGAGGTTGGAGATGGCCGAGGTGCCGCCCTGGTACTCCTCGGGCTTCAGCTTGCGGGCGCGGGCCCGGGCCGCATAGTCCTTCATCTCGTTGGAGATGACCGACAGCGTTTTCGCGTCCGCGTTGCGGATGACGGGGGTGATCAGCCCGCCGGGGATCGACACCGCCACCCCGATATCGGCCGCCTTGTGCTTCAGCATGGCGCCTTCGGTCCAGGTGACGTTGGCCTCCGGCACGCGCATCAGCGCGACCGCGAGGCCCTTGATCACGAAGTCGTTGACCGAGATTTTGAAGGCCGGCTTGCCGTCCTTGTCCTTGGGAGCGGCGGCGTTGATGCCCTCGCGGAGCGCCAGCAGCGCATCGAGCTCGATGTCGGCCGACAGGTAGAAATGCGGGATCGTCTGCTTGGCTTCGCTGAGCCGGCGCGCGATGGTCTTGCGCATACCGTCATGGGGCACCTCGGCATAGGAGCCGGCGGCGAACATCGCCTTGATGGTTTCGTCGGACGGGGCGCCCGCGACCGGCGCCTTGACGGGGGATGCCGGGGCCGCGGCGGGCGCAGCCGGCGCCGCGGGCTTCGGCCCGCCGGCGAGCGCGGCCTTGATGTCCCGCTCGACAATGCGCCCGTGCGGCCCGCTTCCGCTCACCTGCGACAGGTCGAGACCACCCTCCTTGGCGAGGCGCCGGGCGAGCGGGGAGGCGAAGGTCCGGCCGTTCTTGGCCGTGACTTCGCCTTTGGTCTCCTCGGCCTTGGCGGCCGGCGGCACGTTGCCGGGCTGCCGCTCATAGGCGAGGCCCTGGGGCGCCGCGACCGCGCCCGCCGGCGCCTCGGCGGCCGGGGCCTGCGGCGCGGCGGCTCCGCCGGCGACCGCCGCCGTGTCCTCGCCGTCCGCGGCGATCAGGCCGATCACCTGATTGACCGACACGTCGGCCGTGCCCTCGGGCACGACGATCTTGGCGAGCGTCCCCTCGTCGACCGCCTCGACCTCCATGGTCGCCTTGTCGGTCTCGATCTCGGCGATCACGTCGCCGGACTTGATGAGGTCGCCTTCCTTCTTCAGCCACTTGGCGAGATTGCCCTTCTCCATGGTCGGAGACAGGGCCGGCATCAGGATGTTGGTCGGCATGGGATGCCCCGGGGCGAACAGGAACGGGATGCGGCGAAGGGCTAGCGGTAGGTCACGGCCTTGGCCGCCTCGACCACATCGCCGACCGTGGGCAGCGCCAGCTTCTCGAGATTGGCCGCATACGGCATCGGCACGTCCCGGCCGCTCACGCGGACCACGGGGGCGTCGAGATAGTCGAAACCCTGCTCCATCAGCCGGGCGCTGATCTCCGCCCCGACCCCCGACTGTCCCCAGCCCTCCTCGACCGTGACGCAGCGCCCGGTCTTCTTGACCGACCGCAGCAGGGTCTCGGTGTCCATCGGCCGGATGGTGCGCAGGTCGATGACCTCGGCCTCGATGCCGGCCTTGGCCAGCTCGTCGGCCGCCTTCAGCGCATAGGTCATGCCGATCGACCAGGCGACGATGGTCACGTCCTTGCCGTGGCGGGCGACCTTCGCCTTGCCGATCGGCACCGTCAGGTCGTCGCCGACCGGCACGTCGAAGGACTGGCCGTAGAGGATCTCGTTCTCGAGAAAGACGACCGGGTTGGGATCGCGGATGGCGCTCTTGAGCAGCCCCTTGGCGTCCGCCGCGGTGTAGGGCGCGACGACCTTGAGGCCGGGCACGCTCGAGTACCAGGCGGTGTAGTCCTGGCTGTGCTGGGCCGCCACGCGCGCCGCCGCCCCGTTGGGGCCGCGGAAGACGATCGGCGAGCCCATCTGCCCGCCCGACATGTAGAGGGTCTTGGCGGCCGAGTTGATGATCTGGTCGATCGCCTGCATGGCGAAGTTGAAGGTCATGAACTCGATGATCGGCTTCAGCCCCGCCATGGCGGCCCCGACCCCGATGCCCGCAAAGCCGTGCTCGGTGATCGGCGTGTCGATGACGCGCTTGGCGCTGAACTCCTGCAGCAGCCCCTGGGTCACCTTGTAGGCGCCCTGGTACTCGGCGACCTCCTCGCCCATGACGAAGACGTCCGGGTCGCGCCGCATCTCCTCGGCCATGGCGTCGCGCAGCGCCTCGCGCACCGTCATGGTCACGAGCTGCGTGCCTTCAGGGTAGTCCGGCGCCTCCGCGGGCGCGCCGTCCTCGAGGGCATGGCCGGCGGTCTCGAGCTGGTTGCCGCCGCGCTGCTGGTCTTCGGGCGGCGGCGAGCCGGGGTTCTGAGGCGCGGGGTTTTCTGGCGCCTTGGCGGCCGCCGGCGCCTTGGACCCGTTGGTGGACGCGGGAGCCGGCGCAGCCTCGGCCGACTCGCCTTCGGCGACGATGACCCCGATCGGGGTGTTCACCGCGACGTTGTCGGTCCCCTCGTCGACCAGGATCGCCCCGAGCGTGCCCTCGTCGATCGCCTCGACTTCCATGGTGGCCTTGTCGGTCTCGATCTCGGCGAGGACGTCGCCCGACCGGATGGGGTCGCCGACCTTCTTCAGCCATCTGGCAAGCTTGCCCTGCTCCATCGTGGGCGACAGCGCGGGCATCAACACGTTCGTTGCCATAAGGAGTCCTCTTGAGGGCCCAGCGCGTCAGCGAAGGATGTCGGTCCAGAGTTCGGCGGCGTCGGGCTCGGCGTCGTGGGTCGCAAAATCGGCCGCCTCGTTGACGACCGTGCGGACCCGCGCATCCACGGCCTTCAGCTCGTCCTCCCCGATGCCGTGCTGGCCGACCAGCCGCTTGCGGACCTGCTCGATCGGGTCCTGCTCGTCGCGCATCTTCTGGACTTCGTCGCGCGAACGGTACTTGGCCGGGTCCGACATGGAGTGGCCGCGGTAGCGGTAGGTCTGCATCTCGAGGATGATCGGCCCGTTGCCCTCGCGGCACCAGGCCAGCGCCCGCTCGCCCGCGGCCTTGACGGCGCGCACGTCCATGCCGTCGACCTGCTCGCCGGGGATGTTGAAGGATACGCCACGGCGCGAGAAGTCCGTCTGCGCCGAGGAGCGCTCGACCGAGGTGCCCATAGCGTAGCGATTGTTCTCGATCACGTAGACGATCGGCAGCTTCCACAGCTCGGCCATGTTGAAGCTCTCGTAGACCTGGCCCTGGTTGGCGGCGCCGTCGCCGAAATAGGCCATCGTCACCGTGCCGTCCTGCCGGTAGGCGTTGGCGAAGGCGAGCCCCGTGCCGAGCGCGACCTGCGCCCCCACGATGCCGTGGCCGCCATAGAAGTGCTTCTCCTTGGAGAACATGTGCATGGAGCCGCCCTTCCCCTTGGAATAGCCGCCCCGCCGCCCGGTGAGCTCCGCCATGACGCCCTTGGGGTCCATGCCGCAGGCCAGCATGTGTCCATGGTCGCGATAGCCGGTAATGACCTTGTCGCCCTCCTTGGAGGCCATCTTCATCCCGACCACGACG
>CAXUMV010000255.1:248-5619 GCA_964252065.1 uncultured Lichenihabitans sp. | reverse complement strand
CGCTGCAGGCGAGTATCTCCTCCATCCCCTTCGATTTTGCGAAATACTCCGATCTGCTGTTTCTCCGTGCGCGTCATGCGATGACGCAGCAAAGCTGGGAGGACGCCCTCGCCTTGGTCTGACGTCGGCGAAGCTCGTCCGGCTGCGTCCCGCAACGGGCCGGAGCAGACATGATCGGCCGTTGGGGGCCGGAGCTTGGGAGAACGCGCGTACCGTGTGGGCTAAGGATCGTCATCATCGCATCGTGTCGCTGCTGGCGAGCAACGAGCACCTGAGCCTCGAGCGCCTGGCCGAAGAGACCAAGGTGTCCCGCGAGACCCTTCGGCGTGACATTATGCAGCTCGAGTCGGCCGGCAAGCTGCAACGCGTGCACGGCGGCATCGTGCGGCCGTCGAGCTCCGAAGAGCAGCCTTTCGCCTCGCGAGTGCAGGCGCGCTCGGAGGCCAAGCGCCGCATCGGCGTCGCTGCCAGTCGGCTGATCGAACCCGGCATGCTCTGCGCCGTCGATGCAGGTAGTACGACCTCGGCGTTCGCCGCGGCGCTCGCCACCGTGCCCGGCGTGTCCATGGTGACCAACTCCATCGATGTCGCGCTGGCGATCCGTGCGGGCCACCACGACGGCGAGGTGATCCTTCTCGGCGGACGCATCAGCAGCGACGTGCCAGCCACCTATGGCGAGTTGACGATTGCGGAAATGAGTCGGTTTACGCCCAAGATCGCCATGTTCTCGCCCGTCGCGTTCAGCGCCCAGCAGGGTCCGACGGACTTCCACCTCGCGGAGGCGGAGTTCGCTCGCGCCATGATCGAACGGGCCGAGCGCGTCGTCGTCCTGGCCGACCACAGCAAGCTCGGCCACACCAGTCGCATCCAGATCTGCGGCTGCGACCGCATCGACCTCCTGGTGACCGATCGCAAGGCCAATCCCAGCGCCTTGGCCGAACTCCGAGCTTACGGCCTGCGCGACGTGCTTTTGGCTTAGTCTAGTTCCGCGTTGCACACTGAAAATAACTCATCTGTCTTGCCCAAGTAACGCGTCGCGGTCTGCGCCTCCGGCGCAGCCAATTCAGCATTTGGATTGACGTGCGTGGGTTCGATTCTGCCGGATGGACCAGACCGGCCCGCGATCAAGCGTCTGTCGAGATCGCTATCCGCCGGTGGATTGTGACAGGTCGAGGCGGAACCGGTAGCGATCGGCGCGGTAGGTGATGACCGCATATTCGATCGGCTGGGCGGCGGCCGAACAGCACAACCGCGTCGCCACGAGGGCCGCCACGCCCGGCTCGACCCCGAGCTGTTTGGCCATCGGCGGGGTGAGGCATTGCGCCTCGATAAATTCATGGCCGCCGGCGACGCGGACCCCACACCGGCTTTCCAGCCACTGGTAGAGCGAACCGGCATCGAGCTCGCTGCGGGTCGGCGGCGTGCGATCACCGAGGACCGCAGGGGCGATCCAGGACGTCGACAGCGCCATCGGCGTGCCGTCGGCCGACAAGCGGCGAACGATCTGGAAGGCCGGGGCGGGCCCGGCCTGCAAGGCCCGTTGGACCTCAGCGGGACAGGGCGACAACTTGGCCGTCAGGGTCGTGTACGACGGCGTGAGGCCGCGCCGCCGCATGTCCTCGGCGAAACCGGCCAGAAGGTTGACCGGCTGGACGATGCGGCGATCGAGGACGGTCGAGCCGCGGCCGGAGGCGCGGCTGATCAGCCCTTCCTGCTCCAGCTTGTCGAGTGCCGCCCGCGCCGTGGTGCGGCTGATGGCGAACACCCGGTTCAGCTCGGCCTCCGAAGGCAAGCGCTCGCCCGGCTTGAACTCGCCGGACGAGATCGAACTCCGCAGGAGGTTGGAAATCTGGAACCAGAGCGGAACGGGTCCCGCGACCAGGGAAGTCTCGTGCCACGCCATGCTGTTCGGTATCAACGACATGACATTTCGTCCAGCCGCCGGGCTGGACGACGTGGAGGACCCTCCGTTTCCGATGCTACATGCAATCGGCCTTGTACTCGTATTTCTCCGCCGCCGCGACATCGCCGGCCGCGATCGCCTTGAGCTCGGTCATCGTCGTCTTGGCCGGGGTCTTGCCCGCCATCAGGTCGGCGGCGATCTGCATGGCGACCTCGCCCTCCTGCTTGGGGTTCTGCGCGATCAGGGCCTGGATGGTGCCGTTCTTGAACGCGTTCACTTCGGCGGTCGCGGCGTCGTAGGCCACAACCTTGACGCGCCCGGCCGCGCTCGCCTGCCGTAGTCCCGTGATGGCGCCGATCGCTCCCTGGTCGTTGGTCGAGAAGATCGCGGCAAGGTTTGGATGCGCCGACAAGGTCGAGGTCACGATCTCGGCCGCCTTCTGGGGATCGTCGCTCTGGTATTGCGGGCCGAGGTAGGTGATCCCGGTAAAGCTTTTGATGGCCTTTTCGAAGCCGGTGACGCGAGCATCCTGAGCGGCCGAGCCGGGCGGCTGGGTGATCACCATCACCTCGCCCTTGCCGCCGATGAGCGTTTCGACGGCTGCGGCCGCGAGCTTCCCGCCTGCCTCGTTGTCGGTGAGCACCTGGGTCTGCACGAAGGACGAGTCGCTGATCGTCTGGTCGACCGTGATGACCTTGGCTCCCATCTGGTTCAGCTGTTTCATCGGCGCGATCAGGGCCTGGGTGTCGGTGGGCACGATCGCGGCGACGGCCGGTTTGGTGGCCGCCACGGCATTGACGACCGGGATCTGGCTGTCGGCCGCGAACTGGTCGGGCGCCGATACGGTGAGGGTCAGGCCGAGTTCCTTGGCCTTGGCCTGGGCGCCGCATTGCAGCGCCTGGTAGAAGGGACTGCCCTTGACGCCCAGCACCAAGGCGACGGTCTTGTCCTGGGCGCTTGCGGCGCCGGCGCCGAGCACGGTGCCGCAGGATAGTGCGGCCAGGAGGATGGCGGTTCTCTTCATCGTGAACGTCCTTTGCTGCCGAATTTCAACCGCGCTCGCGGGCCTGCCGCTTGAGCTGATCGATCCACACCGCGAGGATCAGCACGGCGCCCATGGCGACCGTCTGCCAGAACGGCGGAATTCCGAGGATGACGAAGCCATTGAGCAGCACGATCGGGATAAAGACCCCGATCACTGTGCCGACCATGGTTCCGAGCCCGCCGAACAAGCTCGTGCCGCCGAGCACCACGGCCGAGATCGTGGACAGGTTGTCCATGGCGTGGCCGCCGATCGTGGTGGTGGAGAAGCGGGCATTCGACATCACGGCCGCCACGCCGGCGAGCCCGCCCGAGAGCATGTAGATGCCGATGAGCCGCCGCTTCACGTCGATGCCCGCGCGCCGTGCCGCCTCCTGGTTGGAGCCGACCGCGAAGACGTGCAGGCCGAACCGTGTCTGGTGCAGGACGAAGGCGGCCAGAAGCGTCGCCATCCCGGCGATCACCACGAGGCTCGGTACGCCGAACAGGCTACCGCTGCCGATGTGGTCGACCAGCAGCTCCGGCAAGGCGCGCACATCGACGCCGCCCGTCAGGATCTGGGCGAAGCCGAGCGCCATGCCGAAGGTGCCGAGCGTGACGATCAGCGCCGGGATCCTGGCAACGGCGATCAGAAAGCCGTTGAACGCTCCCCAAGCCGCCCCGCAGGCGATCGCGACCAGCGTTCCGGCCGCGATCACGCCCCATCCGGCGTCGGTGGTCCCGAAGGTGGAGCCGGGCAGGCCCGCCATCTTCAGCATGGCCTCGGCCGAGGCGACAGAACAGAAGACCAGCACGGCCCCGACCGACAGGTCGATCCCGGCCGCCACGATCACGAAGGTCTGGCCGATCGACAGGACGAGCAGGATCGCGGCATTGATGGCGAGCTGCGACAGGTTGTAGGCCGAGCCGAACTGGGCCGGACGCAGGACTGCGAAGATCGCCACAAGGGCGACCAGCAGGATGAAGATCCAGCCGCCCCCCAGCAGGCTTGCGAGCCGATCCCGAGCACCGATCGTATCGGGCGCCGGCGCGCCGTTCTGCCCCGCCTGCACGCTCATCAGGGGGCCTCCGGCCGGCGGGTGCCGCTCGTCATGGCGCTTACAAGGCTGTCGACCGTCGCGTCGCGGCTTTGGAACTCGGCGACGCTCCGGCCGAGGCGGAGCACGACGACGCGATCGGCGATCTCCATTACCTGCGGCATGTTGTGGCTGATCAGCACCACGGAAAGACCGGCGTCGCGGACCTGGCGGATCAGGTCGAGCACGCGGGCGGTCTGCACTACGCCAAGCGCCGCCGTCGGCTCGTCCATGAAGATGACCTTGTCGGCCCACATCGCCGCACGCGCGATGGCGACGGACTGGCGCTGCCCGCCCGACAGCGAGGAAACCGGCACCCGCGCCGAGCGCAGCCGGACGCCGAGACGCTCGAACTGCGCCGCGGCCCGGGCCCGCATCGCCGGCCGGTCGAGCATGCCGATCCGTCCGAGCAGCCCGCGCCGCAAGAGCTCGCGCCCGAGGAACAGGTTCTCGGCCGGGGGCAGTTCGGGGGCGAGCGCGAGGTCCTGGTAGACGGTCGCGATGCCGTGCTTCTGGGCCTCTCCGGGTGACGCGAACGCGATGGGCTCTCCCGCCACCCGGATGACCCCGGTTGTCGGCGCATCGGCGCCGGACAGGATCTTGACCAGGGTCGACTTGCCGGCGCCGTTGTCCCCGATGAGGGCGCAGATCTCGTTCGCGTGAACCGCGAAGTCCACGCCGTCCAGAGCCTGGACGTGTCCGAACCGCCGGGTGATCCCGCGAGCTTCAAGCAGCGGTGCCGTCATGGCGGCGGCGGCGCCTCGAGCGCGAGCCCGACGTTGTTCGAGAAGGCGAACCATTCGTTGTAGGCGGCCGCGGTCAGGCGCGACCAATGGTCGAAGGCCGCCTCGGGGCTCGCGAACCGCCAGATCTCCACGGTCTGGAAGTCGTGCTGACCCCGGATGTGGTAGCTGCCGAGAAATGCCGCCCCTGCGGCCTTCGAGGCCGCTGTCACTTTTGCCCATGCGGCTTGCTTGCCGGCCTGTTCGGGTTCGCTTAGGCGGTACCAGTGGGGGCGTGGTCGCGCGTAGTGGATCCAGATGCTGTCGGCCATGGAGCGCCTCAGGAACCGGCGAGGAGATCGCGGAGCGGCCGAACCGGTCCGATGTAATGGCGGGAGGTCGTGAACATGAAGTCCGCCGCATGTTCGTGGCCCGTGATGGCCGCGTCGATGGCTTCGGCCGACGGTGCTTCCCAGGCCCCGAGGTGATGCCAGCCATGGGCCCAGTCGAGGCGGTGGCGGCCCGCGATGTTGATGTCGAAGCCGAGATCGCCCTTGAAGGCGACGTCGCATTCGGCGTCGTACGCGGTGCGGGCCAGCGCGTCGGCGGCCGACCAGGCGTCGTTCCAT
>CAXUMV010000255.1:0-238 GCA_964252065.1 uncultured Lichenihabitans sp. | reverse complement strand
ACCCCGGACGGTCGCGAACTCCCGCGGGCCGATCAGCCATTCGGTGGTGAAGAGCCGGGTCCAGCCCGCCCGTTCCAGGCGCACCGTGCCTTCGAGCGCCGCCGAGAGGCTCGGGGCCTCGAAGACACCCGCGACATCGACCGCATGGGCGAAGCCGGTGTCGAGCGCCATGGGCTCGTTGACGCCGCCGGGCTCGAACATGGCGCGGATCGACAACAGCCAGCCATCCGCCCGAAAA
>CAXUMV010000254.1:0-5619 GCA_964252065.1 uncultured Lichenihabitans sp. | reverse complement strand
TCTCCCCGGGCTTGGTGTCCCTCTGGTGCATCGGTCTTTGGCCTGCCACCGCGCCAGCCAGCTTAGCAGACCCGGCAGAAATCAAGTTACAAGGTGCCCGACGGGGCGGATGAGGGGTCCTGCTGCGAAGGCGATCCCCTCATCCAGCCGTCGGCCATCTTTCTCTCCCACTGCCGCGGGGCGAGGGACATGATCGGCCCTTGTCGGAGCACGTTGCCCTTAGGCAGCGCTGCCGTGGTCGAGAACTACATCGAATCGGGCAGCGGCCTGCACTGAAGCAGGCACCTTCGACCAATCGCCGGACAAGGTTTTGCGACTTATTTACGTGTCCGTTGCCAAGGGAGCTGCACGACCATTACGCGCCCGGAACCCGGTTTCGTAATCTGGTCAAAGCTCACAATAAGGAGGGTAGTCGTCCGTTCCTGTCTACCCATCACGGATGGTCGTTGAGGTACTCGAAAGCCCGACTAGGTCCTCGCTGGACGCGATTCTAAGTTTCTGATACCAAAGGGGTGGACTAGGAGGGCGTCGGACCCTTGGCAGGTGGATGGAAAGCCCCCCCCTGCCAGCACCGGCTCTAGGTCTAAATAAAGAGCGAAGGCCCGTAGGCCTTCGCCGATATTGTGATATCGCTGCTCACATACGGGCCGCCACCTGCCAGGGTGAGCGGCCTTTCCTTTATCCGGTTCGCGCCTGCGAGCCTGGCGCGGCCGGACTGGCTGTTGTGGTCATGACTTGCTCCTGTCACTAGAATACGGGCTTTTGTGTTACGGTCAATCCGCTTAACAAGAAAATTCTTGACGCAATGCGGTCGGGCTCTCATACATGACAAGAGCTGACTATTTCCGGTCGGGAGCGACCAATGACGGACACGGTAAACAGCAACACGGGGGGATCAACTGCACCCGACGAGCGTAGGCGAGTCCGGTCGGAAATTGAGTTTCCCTATGCTGATCTGGACAGCGCTGTCGAGCTAGCTCAGACCATTCATAGTAAAGCCGGCAGTTCAGCCGAGCTTGAAGAGCTAGCGGCTTGGATGGGTCAGACCGCAACGGGCGGCACATTCCGGACTCGCGCGGGTGCTGCTCGCATGTTTGGTCTGATCGAAACAGGCCAGGGGCGGGCATCGTTGACCCAACTTGGTCGCGACGCATTAGACAGTTCGGGAGCCGAGCACGGCGCACGCGTAACGGCGTTTTTGAACGTCGAGTTGTTTCGCGTGATGTATGACCAGTTTAAGGGCAACGCGCTGCCGCCGCCACCTGCCATAGAGCGGCAGATGGAACAGCTTGGGGTCTCCCCTAAACAAAAGGAACGCGCACGCCAGACATTTATGAAATCGGCAGTCTATGCCGGATTCATAGATGCTTCGACGGGACGCTTTGTGAAACCGGGAATATCTCACGGAGGAGAGACGACTGACAGGAAAAAGGCCGACGAATCGAAGAGCAAAAGCGGTGGCGGCGGGGACGATGGAGGAGATGAGGGTCTTCCTTTAGACCCGCTTCTCCTAGCGCTTTTGCGCAAGGTGCCCTCTCCGGTTCTGGGCTGGCCCGCGCCTCAACGCGTGCGATGGTTCCGTACTTTCGCGATGAACGTCTCACAGATTTACGATGTGGACGGCGATCCGGTCGAAATGGAAATCAGAACAATCACGACTTCTGACTGATGAAGCCTCGGTTCAAAGTCGGAGCTTTCTGAAATGATGAAATAGAGTTAGCCTAGATCGCCTTGGAGCGCGGTCTCAAGCAGGGAAACAGTGTTAGGAGAACGACATGCGTTGGTGACCGTCACCACGGTCGCGGTCGTCTCACCGCTTGGGGTATGGATCGCATCAATGGCCCACTACAAGCGCGATAAATCCCGCGTGCGGGCCAAAAACCATCCCAAATCAATGTCGTCCTCGCCAGCATGGCACGACATCCTCTATCACTCCCGGCCCCGACGGCGGCACGACAAGAAGGTCGCGGGCGACGTCGAGTCCGATCGGCTAGACGTCGATTAGGCCATCTGGCCGACGTCAAAAAGGCCGCACCAATACTACTGGTAGCGTTGAAGCCGACCCGCATGGGCCGGCTTCATTCATTCTTGGTAAAGCTTGCTACCTAGTACCGGGACTTTCCTCATGCTCGATCGTGAAGGCGCGGCGAGCATAGAAGGCGAGATTGTCGATGAAGCGCGCGTTGGCCGCGGCCCTGGTGGGCCGGATCGACGGCGATGTTCTCGATCAGCGTGTCGGCAGCCCGCTCGATGATTTTGATCAGCCCGACGAGGGTCATGCCGTCGAACGCCATGTCGACCCGGTGCTCGCGCACCACGCGATCCATATCCGCCGTCATGGGCAGGGGTTCGCGGTCGATCACGGGAACCCACTTGGCGTGGGCGGCGCGGGTCAGGATCCGGGCCGCCCCGGCGTCGGCCGGGCCGGCCCGCCGGAGTGTCAGAGAGCTCAAATATGGATCGCCCGCTTGTCGACCGCCATGGCGGCCTCCTTCACGGCTTCCGACATGGTCGGGTGGGCGTGGCAGGTGCGGGCCAGATCCTCGGCGGAGCCGCCGAACTCCATGAGGACCGAGGCCTCCTGGATCAGCTCGCCGGCCCCGGCGCCGATCATGTGGACACCGAGGACGCGGTCGGTCGCGGCATCCGCCAGGACCTTGACCTGCCCATCCGTGTGGCGCGTCGCCCGTGCCCGGCCGTTGGCCGTGTAGGGGAACTTGCCGACCTTGTAGGCGATGCCGGCCGCTTTCAGCTCCTCCTCCGAGCGGCCGACGCTGGCGAGCTCCGGCATGGTGTAGATGACCGACGGGATCACGCCGTAGTTCACGTGGCCGGCCTGGCCGGCCAGGAGCTCGGCCACCGCGATGCCCTCGTCCTCGGCCTTGTGGGCCAGCATCGGCCCGCGCACGACGTCGCCGATGGCGTAGATGCCCGGCACGTTGGTCGCGAAATGCTCGTCCACCACGATGCGGCCGCGCTCCACCGCGACCCCCATCTCCTCGGCATGCAGGCCTTCGGTGTTCGGCCGCCGGCCAATGGCGACCAGCACCACGTCGGCGTCCATCGTCTCGGTCTCGCCGCCGGCCGCGGGCGAGAAGGCGACCGTCGCGCCCGCCTCGTTGGAGCCCTCGGGCTTGAGGGTCACGGCCGACACCTTCTGGCCGAGGCGGAACTGGATGCCCTGCTTGCCCATGATGCGCTGGAACTGGGCCGCGGTGTCGCCGTCGATCCCCGGCAGAATCCGGTCGAGGAACTCGAGCACCACGACCTCGGCGCCCAGCCGCCGCCACACCGAGCCGAGCTCAAGGCCGATCACGCCGGCCCCGATCACGATCAGCTTCTTGGGGACGCCGTCGAGCACCAGGGCGCCGGTCGAGGACACCACCACCTTCTCGTCGATGGCGACGCCCGGAAGCGGGGTGACGTCGGATCCCGTGGCGATGACGATCGCCTTGGTGGCCAGCACTTCGGTCGAGCCGTCCTCGCCCGTGACGCCGACCTGCCCCACCCCGGCGATCCGCCCGGTGCCGGTATAGGTCGTGACCTTGTTCTTCTTGAACAGGAACGACACGCCGGTGACGTTGGCCGCGACCGTATCGTCGCGGTGCTTGCCCATGGCGGCCCAGTCGAGGGTCGGGGGGCCGGTCACGATGCCGAGGGCGGCAAAATCATGGTGCGCGGTCTCGAACATCTCGGTCGCGTGCAGCAGGGCCTTGGACGGGATGCAGCCGATGTTGAGGCAGGTGCCCCCAAAGGTCTTGCGCTTCTCGACCACGGCCACCTTCAGCCCGAGCTGCGCCGCGCGGATGGCGCAGACGTAGCCCCCCGGGCCGGTGCCGATAACGACGAGGTCATAAGCCATGGATCTGATGCTCTTGGGCAGGAGGTCGGCGGGCGCCTAGGCGCCCGCCGGCGGATCGAACGCCGCGGGATCGAAGTCGCGCTTCGTGCCGCAGAACTCGCAGGTGACGCCGACGCGTCCGTCCGCTCCGATCATATCGTGTCGCTCGGCCGGGGAAAAACTCCGCAGCATGGCAGCGATGCGTTCGTGCGAGCACCGGCAGGCGTCGCGCAGCGCCTGGGGCTCGAACACCGTCACGCCACGCTCGTGGAACAGGCGGTAGAGCAGGCGCTCGCTCGACAGGGTCGGGTCGACCAGTTCGTGGTCCTCGATCGTGCCGGCGAGCGCCTGGGCCTCGGCCCACGCCTCGTCCTCGGGCCCCTCGTCGACCACCGTCCCTTCGGGCGCATCGCCGGGGTCGAGATCCCTCTGCCGCAGGCGCGCCTCGGAATGGGGCAGGAACTGCACCATGAAGCCGCCCGCCCGCCAGGCGGGCCCCGCGCCCGTGAGCTGCTGGGCGACCGCGAGGCGCACGAAGGTCGGGATCTGCTCGGAGGCGCGAAAATACTGGTCGGCCGCTGCCTCGAGGCCCTGCCCCTCGAGGGGCACGACCCCCTGGTAGCGTCCCTGCTCGCTGCCCTGCTCGATCGTGAAGGCGAGATGCCCGCGGCCGAGCAGCTCGGCCGGCGACAGTCAGGCGGACGGCATCGAAGCGCGCGAAGGCGCGCAGGCGGTCGGGCGCGTCGAAATCGACGACCAGCATGTCGACGATGCCGTCCGAACGGGTCTGCAGCTGGAAGCGCCCCTCGCGCTTCAGCGCGGAGCCGAGCAGGGCGGTCAGCGCCGCGGCTTCGCCCACCAGGCGCGACACGGGTTCGGGATAGGCGTGCCGGGCGAGGATGCGGTCGACCGCGGGGCCGAGGCGCACCACGCGCCCCCGCACGTCGAGGCCGATCACCGCGAAGGGCAGCACGCTGTCGTCGGCCCCGACGTCCGAGACCGGCCGGCTCTCGATCGGTCGGGACGTCATGCCGCGTCCGCCGCCACCGTGTCCACGAGGGTCGGGCCGAGCGCGCCCAGGCACCAGGCCAGGATGCCCTTCTGGGCATGGAGGCGGTTCTCGGCCTCGTCGAACACCACCGATTGCGGGCCGTCGATCACCTCGTCGGTGACCTCCTCGCCGCGATGGGCCGGCAGGCAATGCATGAACACCGCATCCTTGTGCGCGGCCGCCATCAGGCGCCCGTCCACCTGATAGGGGGCGAGCAGGTTGTGGCGGTTGGTGTCGTCCTCGTCGCCCATCGACACCCAGCAGTCGGAGATCACGGCCTCGGCGCCGCGCACCGCCTCGAAGGGGTCGGTGGTCACGTTGACCTTGGCGCCGTGGGCGCGCGCCCAGGCCGACAGGGCGGCATCGGGCTGCAGCTCGGGCGGGCTCGCGACGTTGAGGGTGAAATCGAAGCGCTGCGCCGCGTGCACCCAGCTCGCGAGCACGTTGTTGCTGTCCCCGCTCCAGGCCACCGTGCGGCCGCGGATCGGCCCGCGATGCTCCTCGAAGGTCAGGAGGTCGGCCATGACCTGGCAGGGGTGCGAGGTCCTGGTCAGGCCGTTGACCACGGGAATCGTCGCATGGGCCGCGAAATCGGCGAGATCGGCCTCGCTCAGGATGCGCATCATCACGACGTCCACGAACCGCGACATCACGCGGGCAGTGTCGGCGATCGTCTCGCCGCGGCCGAGCTGCATCTCGGCGCCGGTCAGCATCAGCGTCTCGCCGC
>CAXUMV010000253.1:0-5635 GCA_964252065.1 uncultured Lichenihabitans sp. | reverse complement strand
TCGCGACCGCGATCTCGGGCAGCACGGTGAAGTTCGAGAAGGTCGAGCAGCCCATGTAGTGGAACACGGGGTCGTTGCCCCCGCCCGCCGGCGCGCACGAGAAGCGGCTCGTGCCGTCCGGCATCACGCCCTTGCCCTGGGTGGCCCGGATGGCCGTGCAGAGGTTCGAGCGCTGGCTGAGGCAGGTCTTGCACTGCCGGCATTCGGGTGTGTAGAGCGGGATCACGTGGTCGCCGGCCTTGAGCGCGGTCACGCCCGGGCCGACGTCGCGCACGATGCCGGCGCCCTCGTGCCCCAGGATCGCCGGGAACAGCCCCTCGGAGTCGAGCCCCGACAGCGTGTAGGCGTCGGTGTGGCAGACCCCCGTGGCCATGATCTCGACCAGCACCTCGCCGGCCTTGGGACCGGCGAGCTCGACGGTCTCGACCGAGAGCGGGGCTTGCGCGGTCCAGGCGACGGCGGCACGGGTCTTCATCGACGGGGCCTCGAAGGTCTGCGGCGTGTCGCCGCCAAAGGGCCCGTATAGCGGACATCCGCGCGGTCGGTACAGCGCCGAATCGCGTAAGGATGCCCTAACCCTGTTGGCGCCGGCCCTCCCGCTTTTACCGACTTCGTTACGAAGCCGGCGCCTCATGGACGGGCCGGCCTGGAGGCTCAGGGTTGATCAAACCGCAAGGATCAGCCACGCTTCTCACGCGGCAGCAGGCAACGCGGGCGGGACATGCCTGATCGCTCTATCCATCCGATCCTGGCCGAGGCGCCGCGCGGCAGTGCGGGCGCGCTCGGCTGCCTCGTGATGATCGGCCGGGCGTTCGGCCTCCATCTCACGGTCGACGGGCTGATGGCCGACCACGAGCTGGTCGGCGATCCCGGTCCCGCCGTGCTGGCCGGCTGCGCCGAGCGGGCGGGCTTCCGGTGCCGGCCGCTCACGCTGGACTGGTCCCACCTGCAGGACCTCAAGCGCGCGCTGCCGGCCGTCGTCTGGTTCAAGGACGGCCGCAGCTTCGTGCTCACGCGGGTCGAGGAGCGCCAGGGGACGCCCGAGGTGGTCCTGCACGATCCGTCGGGCGATCCGGACGAGCCGACGGTGCTGCTGCGCGCCGCCTTCGAGCTTGCCTGGAGCGGCGACATCCTGCTGCTCAAGAAGGCCGCCGCGGCCTCGGGCGCCGATCTGCCGGTCGGCTGGCCGCTCCTCTCGGCCATGCTGCGGGGCCAGGGCCGGCTGCTGCGCGACCTCGTGCTCTCGAGCGTGCTGCTTGCGGTGCTGGCCCTGGGCCCCGTGCTGTTCGCCCGGGCGCTGGTCGCTCACATGCCGGACGCTGCCGGGCGCAGCACCGTCGTGTTCCTCGCCTGCGGCATTGTCGTGCTGGTCCTGTTCGAGGGCGCCTTCGCGATCGTGCGGCAAGGCCTCCTCACGCGCCTCGTGACCCGGGTCGTCCTGCAGCTCGACACCCTTTTGTTCGAGCGGCTGCTCCGCCTGCCGGTCACGCTGTTCGAGACGACGCCGCTCGGCGCCCTCACCCACCGGCTCGACCGGGTGGAGGCCGTCGCGGCCATGCTGGCGGGCGGGCTGGCCGGCGGGCTGCTCGACGCCGGCATCCTCGCGGTGTTCGTGCCCGCCATGCTGGTGACGAGCCCGTTGCTCGGGACGATCGTCCTCCTGCTCCTGGCCGCCGCCGCCGGGCTGGCGCTGCTGCTCAACGGCCGCTACAGGCGGGCCTCGGCGGCCGTAGAGGCGGCGAACGTCGAGAACGACGTCCTCCTCGCCCGGACGCTTGCGGGGTTCGCCGCCATCAAGTCGCTGGCGCTCGAGGACCGGCAGCTCCGCCAGTGGGACGTCGCCAATGCCCGCACCACGCGGCTGCGGCTCGCCGAGGCGGATGCCGCCCGGGCGCTGGAGACGGTCGCCCACCTGTTCGAGCGCCTCCTCGTCTACGGGCCCTTCGCGCTCGGCGTCGGGCTGGCCGTCTCCGGCACGGGCGGGTTGTCGCAGGCCTCCCTGTTCGGCTTCCTGCTGATGAGCTGGCGCGTCGCGAGGCCGCTGGGCGATGTCGTGGGGATCGCGCATCGCTGGAACGCGGGGCGGGACGCGCTCGCGACGCTGTCCGCCCTTGTGGACGCGCCGCCCGAGGCGACGCGTGGCCGGGCCGGCATCCGCGAGCCCATCAAGGGCGCGATCGCCTTCAGCGGCGTCCAGTTCACCTATCCCGGGGCGATCGTGCCGGCGCTCGAGTCCGTGTCCTTCGAGGTCGCGGCCGGGACGGTGGTCGGCATCATGGGGCGCAGCGGCGCCGGCAAGTCGACGATCGCGCGCCTGCTGCAGCGGCTTCACGCCGACTACCAGGGCCTCATCAAGATTGACGGCATCGACGTCCGCGAGTTCGACGTCGACCACCTGCGGGCCCACCTCGCCGTGGTCGACCAGGACAGCCCGATGTTCCCGGGCTCCATCCGCGAGAACCTCATCGCCGGCCGGCCCGACGCCACCGACGAGGCGGTGGCCTACGCGATCCGGCTGGTGGGCGCGGAGGCCTTCATCGACGGCCTGCCGCACGGGACCGCGACCTGGCTCGGCGAACACGGTGCCCCGCTGTCCGACGGGCAGCGCCAGCGCCTCGCCATCGCCCGGGCCATCGTGGCCGATCCCGCCATCCTGATCCTCGACGAGGCGACATCGGCGCTCGATCCCGAGAGCGAAGCGCTGGTCACCGGCAACCTGAAGCGCATCGCCCAGGGCCGCACGCTGATCGTCGTCTCGCAGCGGCTCGCGATGCTGGCGCAGGCCGAATCCGTCATCGTGCTCGATCGCGGCGAGGTGCAGGACATCGGGCGTCACGCCGACCTCATCGAGCGCTCGGACCTCTACAGCGGGCTCTGGCGGCGGCAGACGGCGCGCCTCCAGCGGCCCGCCCGGCACGAGACGCTGCCGCGATCCTCCCATGTGGCCTGACCTTCTCTTCAACCCGAGGCATCGTTCCGTGCGATCGTTCTTCACCGGCCTGACCCGCTCGCAACGGGCCGCGCGGCTCTGCCGCCGGGCGGACCGCGCCTTTGCCGAGAAGAGGTTCGAGGCCGCCCACCTGAACTGGTCGGCGGCGGTGCGCGAGGACGCGGGCGGGGAGGCGGCCTACCGTCTCGGCCTTCTCTACGCCAACGGGTTCGGGGTGGTGCGCAACGTGCCGGACGCGGTCGCCTGGTACGAGAAGGCGGCCGAGGCGGGGCACGCCGGCGCGCAGATCCAGCTCGCGCTCATCTACATCCACGGCGAGACGCCGCGTCCCGAGACGCACCAGACCGCGCGCTGGGTCGCGGCCGCGGCCGAGCGCGACCCGGCCGCGGCCGACGGGGCGCTCGGGCTGTTCTTCCCCCGCGGCCTTGCGATCGAGTCCAACCCGGCCCGCGCGCGCTTCTATGCGGAGCGGGCCGCGAGCCAGGGCAACCCGGAGGCCGCGACGCTGATGGGTCGCCTCTACGCCGAGGGTCTTGGGGTCGACCGCGACTATGCGGTCGCCCGGACCTGGTACGAGCCGGCCGCCGCCGCCGGCCATCCCGGGGCGCAGGTCGGCCTGGGGATGCTGTTCGAGCACGGGCTGGGGACCGAGGCCGACCCCGCCCGAGCCGCCGCCCTCTTCGAGGCTGCGGCGGCGCAGGGCGATGTCGCGGCGCAGGTCGCGCTGGCCGGTCTCCTGATGGCCGGCAAGGGCGTCCCGGCCGATCCGGCGCGGGCGGGGGCCTTGTTCGATGCGGCGGCGGCGGCCGGCAATTTCCGGGCGCTGCACCAGGCGGGGCTCCTCCACCTGCGCGGGGAGGGCCGGCCGCAGGACGTCGTGCGGGCCGAATCGATGCTGCGCGCCGCCGCCAAGCAGCGATTCCTGCCCGCCATCGTGGCGCGCGCCGAGTTCTACAGCCGCGGCGACGGGGTCGCGCCAAACCTCGAGGAGGCGGCGATCTGGTACAGCGCGGCCGCCGAGCTCGGTCATCCGCACTCCCAGTTCATCCTCGGCCGGCTCTATGCGCGCGGGGAAGGCATGCCCAAGACGATGCGCGAGGCCGCCAAGGCGTTCCGAAGAGCCGCCGAGCAGGGACACGCCACCGCGCAGTTCAATTACGCCGTGCTGCTGCAGAAGGGGATGGGCCTCGAGGCCGATGCCGTGGCGGCCGCCCGCTGGTTCGAGGCCTCGGCCGGCCAGGGCGTGGTGGCGGCGCAGACCCAGCTCGGGCGCATGCACCTGACCGGGGAGGGTGCGCCGCACGACGTCGCGGCCGCAGCCCGCTGGTTCCGCGAGGCGGCCCTGCGCGAGGACCCCGAGGCGGAGGTGGCGCTCGCGCTGATTCTGCTGCGCGGGGAGGGCGTGCCGGCCGACGCCGTGGAGGGTGAGCGCCTGCTCCAGTCGGCGGCCCGGCGCGGGCATACGCCGGCCGCCATGCATCTCGGGCGCCTGTTCGCCGGCAAGGAGGCCTCCCCCTCGAACCTGGCCGACGCGATCCGCTGGTTCAAGGCCGCCGCCGAAGCCGGCGTGCCCGAGGCGGCCGCCATGCTGGGCTCCATCATGCTCGAGGGACGGTTCGCCCCAACGGACCCGATGGCGGCCGCGCTGTGGTTCCGCCGCGCCGCCGAAGCCGGCCTCGCGCCCGCCCAGTTCCAGCTCGCAGTGATGCATTGCACAGGGCGGGGCGTGCCGACCGACCTTGCGGCGGCCGTCGGCCTTTACGAGCAGGCCGCCCAATCGGGCCACCGCATCGCCATGTACAATCTGGGGCTCATGCTCAACAAGGGGCAGGGCGCCCCCGCCGACCCCGCCACCGCGCTGCGCTGGCTGGAAAAGGCCGCCGAGACCGGCATGGCCGAAGCGCAGGTCGCGTCCGGCGACATGCGCCTGCAAGGCCTCGGCTGCCCGCGGGACGTCGCGGCGGCCCACCGCTGGTATGCCCTGGCGGCCGAGACGGGCAATGCAGTCGCGGTCGAGCGCCTGGCCATGATCGCCAAGAAGCAGGTGGCCGTGGCGTCGTAATGGGCGGGCACCCGTCCGATCAGCCCCTTCGCCCCGCGCCAGCGGGGAGAAGGTGCTCGACAGGGCGGATGAGGGGTCTTGGAGGACGGAGGATCCCCTCATCCGGCCTGTCGGCCACCTTCTCCCGCGGAGCGGGAGAAGGGCATGGCCCCGCGATCGCCGCCCTTCCCACGCCGCGGCGCATCTGGTAGGCAGCGCCATGCCCGATCAGCGCGACCCGCACGCCATCCGGTCGATTAGCCGGGCTCGGGCCTGACGCGACGGGCGCCGGGCCGGGCCTGTCGTCGCGCGCCCCCTTCGCCACCGCCGTCGTGCCGTCCCGTGCCATGGTCCGGTCGCCCGTCCGCATAGCCCCGATCGTCCCATGACAGACACCAGCACCCCGCCCGCGCTAGAGCCCGACTACGCCTCGACCCTCTTCCTGCCCAGGACCGACTTTCCGATGCGGGCCGGGCTGCCGAAGAAGGAGCCCGAGATCCTGGCCCGCTGGGCCGCGATCGACCTTTACGGCCGCCTCCGCGCCGCCGCCGCCGACCGCCCGAAATTCGTGCTGCACGACGGTCCCCCCTACGCCAACGGCAACATCCATATCGGGCACGCGCTCAACAAGAACCTCAAGGATG
>CAXUMV010000252.1:0-5654 GCA_964252065.1 uncultured Lichenihabitans sp. | reverse complement strand
GAGCATTCGACTGTTAATCGAATGGTCGCAGGTTCGAGTCCTGCTCGGGGAGCCAATCTTTTGGCTTTTTTAGCTAACGGGTTCTATATAAAGACTTGTTTGATAAACTGCGGATGACAGGGTCGCTGTTGGACAAACAAGAATGAACGAAGATTCGAAGCCGCTTAAAACGAAATCTTTAGATCCTAGTTCCGCTAGCCGCATCTTAATCAATCGTGAGCATGTCGTTCAGGCGTATGGCTTTGGACGGACTGTGGTGCGCTGGATTGGCGGCGTCATAATTGCTTTTGCTGCGAAAGACATGGTCATTGCGCTAGCCGGCGAAGATACAAGGGTAGCTATTAAGCTCGCTTTTCTTGGCGATCTTAAGTTTGTGTTATCGTGGACTGTTGCACTGTCTGGAGTCGGCTGGGCAGTAATCGAGAGATGGCTTCGGTATCGAAAGGTCGAGCATATGCAAGGACGCATAAAGCAGCTTGAGACTGCCGTTGATCCGAACCGCACTAGCTCCCATCTTACAGTTCAGGGAAAAACTAACCCGGGAGATGTGCTGCCATGAACGCAGACGCACTCGCAACCTTGGCCGCCCTCGCTGCTCTCGTCATTTTTTTCTACGGACCTTGGCAACGCATCTGCGTTGATACAGCGCGTCAAATCATGTTTGAGCAACGCGATCAATTGTTCGACATGGCGCGGGCGGGCTTGATACCTTTTGACTCACCCGGTTATCAGGCGCTGAGGGAGTCGATGCAGCGGTCAATCCGCTTCGCTCACGAACTCACGATGCCGCGGATGGTATATTTGATCTTTATGATGCCTTCTGATCGTAAAGAAAGCGAGACACAGCGAGTTATGAGGAGCGTTCCTGAAAATCAGGCTTGGAACGAGGCCAGAAAGCTTGTGGCACAATCAAGCCGAATATTGGTGCTATCAGTGTTTGCAAGATCTCTGTGGGTCTGGGTAGCACTTCCGGCGTTGATAGTTGCCATTGTTGCCGCATATACATTCGTTCGCGTACGTAGTATTATAACAGGCTACGCGAGACATGCCGCTGAAATTGCGCAGCGTGAAGCCGATATTTATGGGCGATATGATGGTCGACGTTCACACAGCATGTAATACAGAATTTAGTTGGTCAGTAAGATCTTTTTAGTTATCTACCTGATAATCTTTAAAGCCTGTAGGTATACTGCGGGCTAAAGCAGGTCGATCTTAGAAGAACTTTCTCTCGTCGCTGAGCAGATCCGCTACCGCACCGCCCGGTCACGGCAGACCCGCCTTGCGCAGCCCGTCGATATACCGGCCCAGCACCGCCTGATCCTTGTACGGGGGGCGTTCGCTCCAGTGCTCGACGCGGAAGCCGGGGTGGAGGCGCAGGACTTCCTGGGCCTGGGCCCGCGCTTCGGCCATGAGGCCGAGATGGGCGTAGTTCGCCGCCATGAGGCGCCGCCCCTCGTCGGGGTTCTGCATGCGCTGGACCGTCGCGATGACGTCCTCCGACCGCCCGAGGGCGTCCTGGGCGTCGGCGAGGTACCACAGGTACCAGTCGGGGAAGTAGGGGTTGAGGCGCATCGCCCGCTCGAGGATCGCGATGGAGCTGCCGGGGTCGCCGGCATAGACGAGGGCATCGGCGTACTCGGCCATGACATCGGCGTCGTTCGGATTGAGCGCGATGGCGCGGCGATAGTCCGCCAATGATTCCCCGTGCCGCTTCTTGTAGAGATTGGCGAAGCCGAGCTCGGCGAAGGCCCGGGAGTCCAGACGGTCGAGCTGGGCCGCCTGGTGGGCCGTCGTCAGCGCGGTCTCCAGCGAGTCGGAGGGGTTCGGCGACCACGCGTAGCGCCAGTCGAGATTATGCGTCCGGGAGATGGCGCTGTGGGCCCGGCCGTAGTTGGGCGTGAGGGAGGCCGCCTCCTCGAAAAGGCGCCGCGCGTGCAGGTTCGTCGGCTTGGAGAAGCGCAGCACCATCTCCTGGCCGCGGACCACGAGCCCGTAGGACCGCATGTCGCGCGGACGCCGCGCCTCGTTGCGGTGCTCGGCGAAGTCGATCTGCACCGACAGCCGGGAGGCGACCGCACCCGTGATCTCGTCCTGGATCTCGAACAGCTGGTCGACGGCGATGTCGAAGCGGTCCGACCAGATCACGTTCTCGGCATCCGCCTCGATCAGCTGGACGACCGCCCGCAGGTGCTTGCCGGCCCGGTGCAGGCTGCCGCCCAGCAGGTAGCGGGCGCGCAGGCGCTGCCCGATCTCGCGCGCCGAGGTGTTTTGCAGGTCGAACAGCGAGGCCGAATGGCGGGCGATCACCGTGAGGCTGCGGAAGCGGCTGAGATCGGCGATCACGCCCTCGACCAGGATGTCGCAGAACGACTCGTTCGCCGGATCGCCGGTGCGATTGATGAGGGCCAGCGCCGCCACCGAAGGCTGCAGCTCGGGCTGGTGGGCGGGTTGGCGCGCACCCTCGTGATGGGGCGTCCCGCGATCGTTGGCTGCGGCTGTGGCATCCACCACGAACACCTCCACGACGTCGCTGATCCCCTTGAGGGGGAAGCTCCCGAGGGAGCGGAAGGAGATTTCGCGCAGGTTGCGCACGGCACCCCTGATGCCGTCGGTGACGACGATCGTTCCCGGTTGCGCGAGGGGCTGGATGCGCGCCGCCACGTTGATGCAATGGGCGTGGATCACATCCTCCCAGCCAGCGACCTCCCCGACATTGGCCGCGACGCGGAACTCGATCGGCTCCCCGTCCTCCCAGCGGGCCTGCTCCCGGAATTCGGACTGGACCTGGATCGCGAACCGGATCGCCTCCTCGGAGCTTTCGAACAGCGCCAGGATGCCGTCGCCCGCGATCTGCACGACGCGTCCCCCGTAGGAGCCGATCAGCGACTTGAACAGGTCGATGGACCGGGACGCACGGTTCGAGTTCTTCAGCTCGTCCTGCTCGATCCGGCGGCTGTAGCCGACCATGTCGGCCATCAGGACCGCGGTCAGCTTGCGCCGGCGATCCTGGGAAGACGCACCATGATGGTCAGCCATAAGGAACCCAGTGGGTTGCGAACGCTTGGCTAGGGCGTACTATCCATCAGCCATGACCTGATTGCAACGCAACACGCCGGCAGCAGCCGCCTCCCCAGGCAAGCTGCACGGTAGGAGCGCAGCGATGTCAAAGCACCGGCCAGTCACGTGAGCAGGGGTGACCCTGCCGCCGCGCCCGCGATCAGTCTCCGGGCGGCGCGCGACGAGGATACGGCCTTTGCCGAAGCGCTGTATCTTCAGACCATGATGCCGCTGCTCACGGCACTGGGACTCGGCGACGAGGGCCGGCTCAGAACCCGCTTCCGGCACGGCTACAAGCCGGCCTGCTCGCAGTTCGTCCAGGCGCAACGGACCGACATCGGCTGGATGCAGGTGTCGGCCAATTCCGCGGGCCTGCATCTTGATCAGCTGCACCTCGTCCCGGGCTGGCGGGGCCGCGGCATTGGACGCCACCTCCTGGCCGGCCTGCTCGATCGCGCCAGGACGGCGGGATCGACGATCGCCCTTGACGTGATCCGGGGCAATCCCGCCATCGGGCTCTACGAGCGGCTCGGCTTCCGGGTCGTGGGCGAGGACGTCGAGAAGTTCCAGATGCTCTGGCGTCCGTCCGCCTGACGGGGCGTCCTAACGCTTGCCGCGAAGCACCGCGCTGCCGTTCAGGCTGGCGCCGCTGCTGAGACTGGCCCCGCTGGAGAGGCTTGCCCCGCTGCTCAGGCTCGCGCCGCTGGAGAGGCTGGCGCCGCTCGAAAGGCTCGCCCCGCTGCTGAGATCGGCGCCGCGGGTCGCCGGCTCGAGCAGGGTCTGCCAGAGCTGGCCGCTCGAGACATCGAGCCGCAGCGAGAAGTCGACCTTGTCGTATTCCCAGTAGCGCACGTCGTTGGCGCCGCCCGTCCATTGCGGGCTGCTGAATTCCCACACGCGCGCCATCACCCCGGAGGTCTCGATGTCGGTGGCCGGATCGCCCCTGTCCCGGCGCACCGCGAAACCCTCCCCGTGCACGAGGAAGATCGCCGGCACGGCGAGGTCGTAATAGTCGCCCTGGAACGAGAACGAGTAGATGCGGGCGAGCTGCGCCGGCGTCTCGCCCTCGAGCTGCTGCTGCAGGAACTTGTTGTTGCCGTGCGCGCGGTAGGACCCGAAGCCGTTCGCCTTCTGCAGGGCCGCATCGCGGACGTCCTCGGGGGAGGCCCCGGCCACGGCCGCCGCAGCCACGGCGGCCTCATGGACCTTGAAGGCGGCGAAGACCTCGTCGGGCCGGGTCAGCGTCCTCGCGTGATCCAGGACTGCCTTGACGATGTCGGCGGCGGTCGCCGCCGGCTTGCCGCCCAGGCGCGAGGCGCCGGCCTCGGCGGCCGCCGATGCGGCCCCGCCCGCATCGGCCAGGCGCAGCAGGTGCAACTCGGAGACCAGACGCCCGAAGAGCTTCAGGCCGCTCGGCGTCAAAAGCGTTTCACCCATAATGAATCCCCCTCGACAATCGATGGGCGCCGCACCCGCAATGTCTGAAACGCGGCACTAAGTGGCGTCCGGCCGGGGATACCCGGCCGACATCCGGCACAAGCGTCCGGGCCGAATGGCTATGACTGTCCGGACCGGGCGGCGCAAGCCTCGGCCCGCTCGCCACGAGGCCGATCTTCCGCCACTCGAAACATTCGAGCAAGGCGCGGCGGTAGCGCCCCCGGCTCATCAAGGCCTCGACCCCGATCATGGTCTCGGCGACGCCCGCATAGCTGAACCAGCCGGGCGACAGGCGCATCCACGTCTCGGCCAGCGCGAAGCCGAGATAGTCGCGCGCCGCAAGCAGGGCCGCGCGGAAGACCCGCGGCGCCCGCCGATAGGCCGCGTCGAAGGCGGGCTGCACGGCCGCGGCGTAATCGGGCTGCTTGCCGACCAGCCGCGTGAGCTCGGCGATGCGCCGGTCGATGACCCCGCGCTCCACCAGCTCTTCCTGGAAGATGTCGATCAGGATGTCGAACAGCGCGCCGGTCAGGGGTTGGGAGAGCGCGTGCTCGTCCGTCCAGCCGCCCGCGAACTCGTCCATGGTCCGCGTGTTGCTGGCGAGGCGGATCTGGTCGGAAGCCGACAGCTCGGCAAACCGGTTGAGCTCGTTGAAGGTGTAGAGGTTGCCGCGCGTCTCCTCGAGCAGCCGCCCGACATGCGTCTCGAAGTGGAGCGCGGCGACCAGCGCCGACATGTCGGCCGCCGACTCGTGGAACCCGAAATATTCGCCGCGCTGCGCCCCGGGCGATGGGACGCCCACGAGCGAATAGATGACGAGATGGCCCATCTCGTGAGCGATCACGTCGAAGTTCAGCGCGTAGGGGAGCGGCGGTCCCTCTTTGCCGTGGTGGGCGCCGATCTCCATGTAGCCGAAGCCGGCATGGGCGTTGTCGAGGCTCGGCAGGATGCTGACCTCGAGCCGCTCGAAGGCGGGCGAGAAATGCCAGCCGATCGGGCGGGCGGCGTAGCGCTCCCAGATGTCGAGGACGAAGCGGGCCGTGCCGAAGACGTGCGCCTCCTCGAACCCCGGGTCGCCGAGGCGGAGATGGTCGAAGTGCCCGTCGAGGCCCGGGGCGACCGGCACCGCGATCCGGCCGCGCCAGGGCGGAAGCTCGAGC
>CAXUMV010000251.1:1373-5661 GCA_964252065.1 uncultured Lichenihabitans sp. | reverse complement strand
GCATCGCGGTCAACGTCCGCCGGCCGCTGATGTCCTACTCCACCGCCATCCAGCAGATGGTGGCGATCGCCCGGGCGCTGTCGTTCAAGGCCCGGCTCGTCGTCATGGACGAGCCCACCTCCTCGCTCGACGAGCGGGAGGTCGCCGTGCTGTTCGGCGTCATCCGCCAGCTCCGGCAGGAGGGCGTGGCGGTCCTCTTCGTGAGCCACAAGCTCGACGAGCTCTTCGCCGTGTGCGACCGCATCACGGTGATGCGGGACGGCCGCACCGTGCTGGCCTGCCCGATGACCGCGGTCAGCAAGCTCGATCTCGTCTCCGCCATGCTCGGGCGCGCCCAGGTGGCGGTCGGCAAGGAGACCGCCTTCGAGGCTCAGGGACAGGTCGAGGGGCCCTCGCTGATCGAGGCCAACGGCCTGCGCATCGGCCAGCGCGTCCGCGACGCGCGGGTGTCGGTGCGCCGGGGCGAGATCGTGGGCCTCGCGGGCCTGCTGGGCTCGGGCCGGACGGAGGTCGCCCGCGTCCTGTTCGGCGCGGATGCGGCGGATGCGGGCGAGGTGACGGTCGCAGGCCGGCCGGTCCGGTTCGGGGCGCCCGCCGAGGCGATCGCGGCGGGCCTGGGGTTCTGCACCGAGGACCGCAAAGTCGAGGGGATCGTGCCCGAGCTTTCGGTGCGCGAGAACATGACCCTCGCCCTGCTGCCCCGCCTCGCCAGGGCCGGCATCGTGGACGAGGCCGAGCAGCGCCGCATCGTGACGCGCTTCATCGCGCGGCTCGGCATCAAGACCTCGGGACCCGAGCAGAAGATCCGGGAGCTGTCGGGCGGCAACCAGCAGAAGGTGCTGCTCGCCCGCTGGCTGTGCATGGACCCCAAGCTGCTGATCCTCGACGAGCCGACGCGCGGCATCGACGTCGGCGCCAAGGCCGAGATCCAGGCGCTGATCGACGAGCTGGCCCGCGACGGGCTCGGGGTCCTTATGATCTCCTCCGAGCTCGAGGAGATCACCGAGGGCGCCGACCGCGTCTTCGTGCTGCGCGACGGCCGTACCGTGGCCGAGCTCGAGCACGCGGAGGCGAGCGAAGCCAACATCATGGCCGCCATGGCCGAGGCGCCCGACCCCGTGCCGGACCGCGAGGCCGCCCGTGGCTGACGCGCTTGACCGACGCAAGGCCCGGGCGTGGGACATCTCCTTCGCGGTCGTGCGCAGATCGCCGGCGCTCGTCGCCCTCGGCGCCCTGATCCTCTTCAACCTCGTCGTCACGCCCCACTTCATCTCGTGGCAGACGCTGAACGTGAACCTGACCCAGGTCGCCACCATCGTGATCGTGGCGGTGGGGATGACGCTGGTCATCGCGACCGGCGGCATCGACCTGTCCGTCGGATCGCTGATGGCGATCGCCGGGGCCCTGGCGCCGCTGATCTTCCTCAGCGATGTCGGCCGCAGCCACCCGGGGGCCGGCATCGCGCTCGCCCTGGTGGTGCCGGTGCTGGTGGCGGGCCTCTTCGGCCTGTTCAACGGCTGGTTCATCACGCGCTTCCGCGTGCAGCCGATCGTCGGCACCCTGATCCTGTTCATCGCCGGGCGCGGCATCGGGCAGGTGCTGACCAACGGCAACCTCCAGGTCTTCAAGAACCCGGGCTTCCAGTATGTCGGGCTCGGGCGGCCCTTCGGCATCCCGTTCCAGGTGATCCTTATGCTCGTGCTCGTGGCGGCGGCGGCCTGGACCGTGAAGCGGACGCTGTTCGGCCGCTGGATCCTCGCCGTCGGCGGCAACGAGTCCGCCTCGCGCCTGTCCGGCATCCCGGTCACGGCCGTCCGCCGCGGGGTCTACGTCATCAGCGGGCTCTGCGCGGGTCTCGCGGGGCTCGTGGTGGTGGCCATCAACTCCTCGAGCGACGCCAACCTCGTCGGCTTCGGCATGGAGCTCGACGCCATCGCGGCCGTGGCGGTCGGCGGCACGCCCCTGACCGGCGGGCAGGCCACCGTCTGGGGCACGCTGGTCGGCGCGCTGATCATCCAGCTGTTGCGCTACACGCTCCTGGCCAACGGCATCCCCGACGCGGCCGCCCTCGTGGCGAAGGCCGCCGTCATCATCGGCGCCGTATGGCTCCAGCAGCGCGGGGCCAAGCGTTGAGCGAACTCGCCCGGACCGGCCTAGAGACCGGAACCCACGACACCCTCAAGGAGCGGGCGGTGTCCTTCGCCTCGCGCCAGCGCGTCCTCCTCGCGCTGCTGCTGCTCATCCTGTTCGGCGCCCTGCGCTACGACGGGTTCCTCAGCGAGTTCAACGTCACGAGCGTGCTGCGCTACAACGCGATGTTCGCGCTGACGAGCCTCGGCATGTGCTTCGTCATCATGACCGGCGGCATCGACCTGTCGGTCGGCGCCACGGCGGCGCTGGCGAGCGTCGTCTCGGCGCTGCTCTCGCCCGTGAGCCTCTGGGCCGGCGTGCTGGGCGGCCTGGGCGCGGGGCTGGCGGTCGGGCTCCTGAACGGGCTGCTGGTGACCGGGCTGCGCATCCTGCCCTTCATCGCCTCGCTCGCCACCATGCTGGCCGCCAGCGGCACGGCGCTGCTGCTCGCCCACAACCAGTCCGTGTCGGTGTCCTACGACACGGGCTTCACCGATCTCGGGCAGGGCGACTGGCTGGGCCTGCCGGTGCCGGCCTGGCTTGCGGCGCTCGCCTATCTCTACGGCTTCGTCCTGCTGCACGGCCTGCCGCTGGGGCGCCGCATCCTGGCCGTGGGGGGCAACGAGGAGGCCTCGCGCCTCATGGGGCTGCCGGTCACGTTCACGAAGTTCTGGGTCTACGCCCAGTCGGGCGTCTTCGCGGGGCTCGCGGGGGTGATCCTCGCCGCCCAGTTCGGCGCCGGCCAGCCGGCCGAGGGGGTGGGTTGGGAGCTCTTCTCCATCGCGGCCGTGGTGGTGGGCGGCACGCTGCTGACGGGCGGCCTCGGCTCGGTCGGGGCGACGCTCGCCGGGGTGCTGCTGCTCGGGCTGATCTTCAACGTGCTGAACTTCGAGAACGGGCTTGGCTGGATCAGCCTCAGTGCCTATTGGCAGTCCGTCGTGCGGGGCGCCTTCTTGTTCATCGTGGTCGCGACCGGCTCCGGCCGGCTGTTCGCCAAGTCGGGCCCCCAGGCCCCCTGACCCGGTCGCTTGCCCGGCGCGGCCGGGCATGATTACTGGCCCGGCGCGGGGAACGCGAGCCGTCGTCCGGGCCGGCGCGGCGCGGCAGGAGGGCGATGGCTGAGGTCCTTTTCCGCTCGGACACGCTGCTGGTCCGGGCCGCCCTCGACAGGGGATCGAGCCTGTGCGTGGTGGCTTTCGATCCCATGGCCAACGACCGCTCGCTGGAGCGCGAGGCGTTCGGGGAACAGTTCTTCGCCGGCCGCAGGCTCGACGCCATCCACATCCTCTCCGCCCACAACACCTGGTACCAGGACCCCGGCCTGCCGGACGCCCTGGCCGCGGTGAGGGCGGTCACCGGGCGCTATGCCCAGGTCGCGGCCTACGGGTCCAGCATGGGCGGCTACGCAGCGCTGCGCTTCAGCGCCCGGGTCGGGGCGGATGTCGCGGTCGCGATCTCCCCGCAATATTCGGTGCAGGCGCCCTTCGCCGCCTTCGAACGGCGGTGGGTGCATCTGCGCGAGGCCACGACATGGCTGTTCGAGCAGCCGGGCGACGCGCTTCCCCCGGTCGCGACCGCCATCGTGTTCTACGACGACCGCGGGCTCGACCGCGCCCATGCCGAGGCGATCGCGCGCGACCTGCCCCATGCCGCGCTGGTCAGGGTCCGCCACGGCGGCCATCCGGCCGGGGCCATGCTGGCCGAGACGGGCGTCCTGTCCTCGGCGATCCTCGAGGCCCTGCACGGCCGGGTGGATCCGCCGGCGGTCTCGGCGGCCCTGCGCAAGGAGCGGCACCGGTCGGGCCAATACTTCTTCACGCTCGCCCGCAAGCAGCCGATCTGGCGTCTCCGGCTGAAAGCGGGGCTGGCGGCGCGCGCGGTCGCGGCCTCCCCGCACGGCACGGTCTATCTCAGCTATGCCGGCGTCGTGGCCTCGGCCCGCGGCGCGTGGGAGGAGAGCCTCCGCCGGCATCGCGAGGCGCAGGGGCGTCCCGACTACCCCGACGGCGAGGTCCGCTTCGCCGCGGCGCTGCTGCGCGCCGGCGACTGGGACGCGGCGTGCCGGACGGCCGCCCGCGCCATGCGGAGCCCGCCGCCGGGCACCTCCGCCGCCGTCATGCTGCTGGCCCAGCTGGACCCAAGCGCGGCCGGCGTGCCC
>CAXUMV010000251.1:0-1363 GCA_964252065.1 uncultured Lichenihabitans sp. | reverse complement strand
TGGCGGCGCGCTGATCGCCCGGTCGCCGGACGCCAGCGCGATCGCGGGATGCTCGCCCTGCGCCGGGACCGGTCCCCGCCGGACCGCTGGCTCTTCGTCCTGGCCGCCGGGCTCGCGCGCGCCCACCAGCGCGGCGTCCCGGGGTGCCGGGCCCTTGCGCTGCACGTGCTGCGTCACATCGCGCACCGGCGCTGGTTCCGGTACAGGGAGCTGGGCTCGGCGGACGGGGAGGAACGCCGGCAGCCAGGGCGCCGGGGCCCGCGTGGCGGCCCGCTGCCGTGCGACGCCTGGTGCCGGGCTATGGCAGACGTCAAACCAAGCTGCATTGACGCAGGCCGGTATCGGACGCCGATGTCGTCTTCGCGAGCGAAGCCATCCATTGTCGGGCTTCTCCCCGGGAGCATGGATTGCCACGGCGCTGAGGCGCCTCGCAATGACGGCGGGGGACCCGGGTGTCCTGTCCCGCAGCGGTCAGGCCGTCTTGTCCGGCCATGTGCAGAGGTCGGCGATATGGCAGCGCGCGCACAGCGGCCGCCGGGCCACGCACACGTAGCGGCCGTGCAGGATGAGCCAGTGATGGGCGTGGCGGCGGAAGCGCTCGGGCACGATGCGGGTCAAGCCCGCCTCGACCGCATCCGGCGTCTTGCCCTGGGCGAGCGGCAGCCGGTTGGAGACGCGGAACACGTGGGTGTCGACCGCGATCGACGGCTCGCCCCAGAGATTGTTGAGCACCACGGCCGCCGTCTTGGGGCCGACGCCCGGAAGCGCCTGGAGCTCCGGCCGGGTACGCGGCACCTCCCCGCCATGGCTCTCGATCAGCCGCCGGCTGAGCGCGATGACGTTGCGGGCCTTGCCGTTGAACAGCCCGATCGCCTTGATCTTCTCGCGCACCCCCGCCTCGCCGAGCGCCAGCATGGCGGCCGGCGTCGCCCCGCCCGCGAACAGTCCGGGCGTCGCCTTGTTGACGCTGACGTCAGTCGCCTGGGCCGACAGCACCACGGCGACGAGCAGCGCGAAGGGGTTCTCGTAGGCGAGCTCCGTCACGGGGGCCGGATCGGCGGCCTCGAGCCGCTCGAAGATCGCAGCGACGCGGCCCGGATCGGGATCGGGCGCGACCTTTGCGCTCGCCACGACTCTCTTGCCTGACCTCACGCTTGCGCTCATCTTCCGCCTCGCTGCGCCGCTTCTACCCGCGCGGGCGCCCCCGCGATAGCGCAAGGAGGTTGGTGATGTCGGACGCCCTCGACCATCCCGCCAACCGCCCCCTCCTCACCATCCGGCTGCACCCCCACCGATCGCTGACCCGCCAGCAGTCCCGTCTGGTGATCGGCGGCGTCGGCCTCTGCGGGTTGCTGACCAGCCT
>CAXUMV010000250.1:0-5680 GCA_964252065.1 uncultured Lichenihabitans sp. | reverse complement strand
ACGTAATCGGCGAAGAACGTGCCGATGTCCTCGCCGGCCTTGGCATTGTCGACACCGACGAAGGCGATGTTGTCGCCGTCCGGGATCTTCGCATCGACCGCGATCACCGGGATGCCGGCCTTCTTGGCCGCCGTCACGGCCGGCTTGACGCCGTTGACGTCGATGGCGACCAGAACGATGCCGTCCACCTTCTGCGTGATGTAGGTCTCGATGGCGTCGTTCTGCGCGCTCGGCACGTTGTTGGCATTGTAGATGACCAGCTTGTCGCCGCCCGCATCGGCCGCCTTCTGGGCGCCGTCGTTGATCTGGTTGAAGAACAGGGCCTGCTGGTTGATCGTGACCAGCGCGTAGGTCCCCGCCTGCGCCGCCGTGGCTCCCGCCAGAGCCGCCGCCATGGCGGCGCCGCGCAGCAACATCGTGGTCAAGCCCATGTCGATCCCCCTTTGAGAAAGACGCGACACATCCAAGGGGGATGGCCCGTCCCGCGCATAGTTCAAGCAACTTGAATAGGTGTCAAGAACCGTGAACCCGCCGCATCGGCTCAGAACGTCGGCGGCGTGTTGACCCAGAAAATGCTGGCCGGCTCGTTGCCGACGTTGCGGTACGCATGAGGCGCCTCCGATCCGAACACGAAGGCGTCCCCTTGCGACAGGCGGAAGGCGCGGCCGTCCACGACAAGCTCGATCTCCCCCTGCAGCAGGTAGCCGACTTCCTCGCCGACGTGCTGGATGGGGCCGGCGCTCTCCCCGCCAACCTCGATGTGATGGATGTTACATTGAAGCAGATGGCCGGGTGAATACGGGATCACGCGCTCGAGGCCGATGCCCCCACCGCGGCGGAGCGGATCGAGCGTGATCAGCGGCCGCGCCCCGCGGCGGAAGATGATGCCGTCCTCGCCGTTGTTCTCCTCGAACATCCAGCCGATGTTGGTGCCGAGCGCCTGCACGAGCCGATGCAGCATCGGCAAGGACGGCGTCGCCTTGCCGTTCTCGATCTTCGACAGCAGGCTTTCCGAGCACCCGGCGGCATCCGCCAACGCCTTGAGCGTCATGCCGCGCATCTGCCGCGCCAGCCGCAAGCGGCCGCTGACGCTCGGAAAACTCGGCGCGTCGTCGATGTCCATCGTCCTTGAAAGGCTCCGCGCGCGCCGCGTCCCGGCCACCCAAGCTACTTGAAGCCGGCCTCCGTCCAAAATCAAACGGGGCTGTTCGTCATCCCGATCGAACGATCGAGGCGCCTTGGGGCCTTGAAGACTCGCCCTTTGTTGAAACCCACGCGGTCTGCAGGCACGCTTTCAGACGCGGCAAACAACCGTTGCGGTTCGCGTTGGCCTGCTCATCTCCGGTGGCAGCCCTTTGGTCTCGTGAAGGCCGAAATGCGCAGGTATCGTGCCGTCGGCGGCAGCGCTTACGGTCGTGCAGGAGAACCGAGATAATCGGCGATGAGCTTGGGTTCGCCGTCGCGCGCCGACTCCATCAGCGCGAACGTCAGTGCCAAGGTCTTGAGGTTGTCGGTCCCACTCGTCACGGGTTCGCGGCCTGCCGCGAGACAGCGACCGAATTCGGCGAGCACAAAGGCACGGTCCTCGGCGCCATCGGTCTGGATCTCGGCCTCCATCCAGCCGTCGCGTTCAAGGAACCCGTCCATCTGGATCGTGAGCCAAGGCTCCTGGGGACGGACCAGGACGCGGTTCTCCCGGAACTCGATCTGGCCGCGCTCGCACTCGATGAACCAGTCGCCATCGAAGGTCGTCTGGCGACCCCGCGCGGCCCAGCTGCCGAAATACTCGATGACGCCACCGCCCTCCAGCTCGATGACGGCGTTCAGCATCGGGGGGTGCTTGAACCAGCTCCACGAGGGGTTGAAGGCGTGCCCGTAGACTTTCCTGGGCTCGCAGAGCAGCAGCCCGCGCATCTGATCGAAATGATGGATCGCGCCGTCTCGGATGAACTCGTACAGCGAGAAGTCGTGCAGCCGCGGGGGCTGGGCGAACACCATCTCCTTGCGGAACGTGATGTTGGCAAAGCCCAGCGGCCCCAGCCAGCCGGCCTTCATCACGGAGGTGACGACTTGGGCGGCGCGCCGAAACCGATAGTTCTGGCTGACCATCAGCGTCCTGCCGGCATCGCGGCCGGCCTGCACCAAGCGGGTGGCGTTCGCCATGGTGTCGGCCAGCGGCTTTTCACACAGGACGTGGAGCCCGGCCTCGAAGGCCTCGGTCGCAACCGCAAGATGGGACGCGGCCGGCACGACGACGAGCGCCGCATCGGCGCCGACGCTCCTTGCCGCCTCGCGCACCGACCGGAACGCCCTGTCGGGCGTCAGGCCGCACGCCCCAACCGCCGCGGCGAGAGCCGCCGGATCCTGATCGACGAGGGCGACAAGCTCCCACATCGGGGACGCGAGCACTCGTTGCAGCCATGTCTCGCCCCATCCGCCGACCCCAACCTGGATCAGTCGCAGCATGCGATCCATGTCATGCACTCCGGGGTCTGAGCGAGGACCGGTCGTCAGGCTGCCGCCGCCAGGTCGGCGTCCGACATGCCCGTGATCACCTTTTCGACCTCCTCGACGCTGCTTTGCTTGGGCTGGATATCGTCGGCCACCACCCGGCCGCGGCGCATGACCACGATGCGATCGACAACCTGAAACACGTGGTGAATGTTGTGCGCGATGAAGATGCAGGAGTGCCCCGAGTCCCTGGCCCCGCGGACAAAGCGGAGGACGCCCTGCGTTTCTGCCACGCCGAGGTTGTTGGTGGGCTCGTCGAGGATGATCAGGTCGCTGTCGAAGTGCATCGCCCGCGCGATGGCGACGGCCTGGCGCTCGCCGCCCGACAGGGCGCCGATCGGCGTCGAGGGCGGAATGTTCTTGCTGATCCCGACGCGTCTCAGCAGATCGCGCGCGACCTGGTCCATGGCGTCGAGATCGAGCCGGTTGAGGATGCGGGGGCCCTTCAGCAGCTCACGGCCGAGGAACAGGTTGCGGGCGATGGACAGCTGGGTGACGAGCGCCGAATCCTGGTAGATCGTCTCGATCCCGTTCGCGATGGCGTCGATGGTGTTGCGGAAGCGGACTTTCTTGCCCTTGATGAAGATGTCGCCGCTGCTCGCCGGCACCGCGCCCGACAGGATCTTGATGAGGGTCGACTTGCCGGCGCCGTTGTCGCCGAGCAGGCCCACGATCTCGTTCCGCCCCACGCTGAGATCGACGGCCTCGAGCGCCTTGACCGGACCATAGGCCTTGGACACCTTGTCCATGCGGATCAGTGCGTCGGTCATGCCTCAAGCTCCCGCTGCGTGACGTCGTTCGAGGGCCGAATGGAGCGCCATCATCCCCAGGATGATGGCTCCGATGAAGATGTTGTAGGCGAGCCCCGGCACCCCCACGAGAACGATGCCGTTCCGCATGACGCGGAGAATGAGGACGCCGATGACGGTGCCGATGATCGTCCCGCGGCCGCCCGTGAGCGCCGTGCCGCCGATGACCACCATCGCGATCACCTCGAGCTCGTAGCCGGTGCCGCTGTTGGGATTGGCCGCGGAGGTCCGGATAGAACTGACGACGCCCGCGAAGGCGGCGACCGTGGCCGACAGCATGAACAGGGCGACCTTGGTCCGGTCGACGTCGACGCCGCGGGCGCGCGCGGCATTCGCATTGCCCCCCGCGGCTTGGATCCAGTTGCCGTAACGCGTCATGGTCAGGACGTAACCGAGGACGATGGCGATCACGACGAACCAGAGCAGGGACATGTAGATCCGGAAGGGTCCGACGAAGAAGTCGCCGACCAGGACGCTGGCGAGCCACTGGCCGCCAGCGTTCCAGGTTCCCTGCGGGAAACCGTCGGTCACGAACAGGGCCGTCCCACGCACGACCAGCAGCATGCCCAGCGTCACGAGGAAGGACGGGATCCTGAGCCGTGTCACGAACTGGCCGTTGACGAGACCGATGAGGGCCGCGGCCACCAGCGTGACCACGAAAGCGACCGGGAGGGAGGTCATGCCGCCGTTGAACAGCGTCCACATGAGGACCGGCGCGAAGCCGAACACCGAGCCGACCGACAGGTCGAATTCGCCGGACGTCATCAGCAGCGTCATCGCCAGCGCGATCGGACCCAGCTCCACCGTGAAGGCGAGCGTGTTGCTGATGTTGAGCGCCGACAGGAAGTTGTGGTTGAGCGACCAGAAGGCGAACAGCTCGACGATCAGGAGGATGAGAGGACCCGACTCCGGCTTGGCGAGCAGCCGACGGACGATCGACGGGCCGTCGGGCTTCTTCGTCACGGCCAGCGGCACGGCATCGGGTAAGCGAGCTGTCGAATCCACAGCGATGGCCTTTTCGAAAGGGAGGGAGCGTTCCCGACGCGGACGCCGCCGGGAACACAGGATGTCCTGCCGGCGCTACTTGGCTGTCAGGATCTTGTCGTAGACCGGCGCGAGGTCCTTGTCGTACAAGGTGCCGGTCGCGATGTTGAACCCCGGCGGGATGCCGCTGGTGGCCATGGAGGCGAGCGTCAGCGCGAGATAGCTGGTCGCCTGGGCGTCCTGCCACTGCGCCGAAGCGACGTAGCCGGTCAGCACTTCCTGGGTCACGTCGCGCGTATCGCCCCAGCCCACTACCGGGATTTCCCCGGGCTTGACGCCGACCTGGTCGAAGACGCGCTTGATGCTGCCGTTCACCAGGTCGCCCAGTCCGATGATGGCCTTGATCTTCGAGCGGTTCGCGGTGAGGTAGTCGCTCATTCGCGCAATGATGTCGGCTTGGTCGAGCGTCGCGTCCGTGACCTCCCATGTGATGTTGAGGGGCTTGAAGACGCTGGCGATGCCCTTTACCTCCTCGACGCCGTAGCTGGCGCCTGGCACCTCGACCGGCATCCAGACGAAGTCGCCGGACTTCACGAGCCCCTTATCGACGAGGTACTGCGCCCAGCCCTTGCCTACGAGCACGAGGTCGGCCCCCACATAGGCGGTGAACTTGACCTTGGGGTCGGGCGTGTTGAAGTTGATAACGGGAATGTTCGCGGCGCGGGCCTCGGCCACAACCTGGGTCAGGCTTCCCGGATCCGGGCTCGTGGTGACGATGGCGTCGGCCTTCGACGCGATGGCAGTGCGGATCGCCTCCTGCTGGGCCGACACGTCGCCATTATGAAACGAGGTCTTGACCGTCTGGCCGGTGTCCTTGGACCATTGGTTGGCGCCGGCCAGGAAGTAGGTCCAGACCGGATCCGCCGGGCTTCCGTGCGAGACCCAGAAGAAGGTCTTGGCATCGGCGACGAGCGGACCCGTCCCGACCATCATCAGCCCCAGAACAAGTGATCGCAATCGTTTCAGCATTGATGATCCCCCCTGTTGTCCTCGCGATCGGTTCTGCGGCGTCGTGATGCGCCACTTCTGCAACCGAGATGCCCGGCGGCGGAGCCGACGCCGACATCAATGCTCCGCGCCATCATGATACGACGTGTTTTGATGAATGCAATCAGAAAAACAATCAGATTAGATCATGACAGGGCCGCGACCTGCTGCCCGCCGCACCTCGTTCGGCGCCGCGCTGCGGCAGCGAGCCGGCGCAGCCTCAGACTTCGGGAAGGTTCTCTCGGAAGATGGCCTGGATCCGCACCGGCGGGATCAGGGGCGTGGGCTGGTTGCGGACGGCCCGCACGAGCAGTTCCACCGCGTCCCGC
>CAXUMV010000249.1:0-5683 GCA_964252065.1 uncultured Lichenihabitans sp. | reverse complement strand
GGTAGATGGGGAACTTCGCCCAGCCGTCGAGCGAGAGCCGCTGCAGCTGGTCGTTGACGGCCGGATTGGCGAAGCGCTCCAGCACCTTGGTCTTGTAGGCCGGCAGCGAGACCCCGCTCGGCGCCTCGAGGAAGGGAAGCACGTCGCGATCCTGGAAGGAGTGCAGGAGCGCCGCAAAGCGCCTGTCCCGCATGGCCTCGTGCACGATGCGGTAGCCGCACAGCAGGCCCGGGTAGCCGAGCAGCATGTGCGAGCCGTTGAGGACGCGCTGCTTCATGACCTCGAAGACGCCGACGTCGCTCCGCAGCTCGACCCCCACGGCGCCGAGATCGGGCCGGCCGGCGCTGAACACGTCCTCCAGCACGAACTGCATGAAGTCCTCGCCCAGCGCCGGCAGGGCGTCCTCGACCCCGCTCCTGGCGTTCAGGCGATGGCGGACCTCCTCGGGCACCTGGGGGGCGATGCGGTCGACCATGCTGTTGGGAAAGGCGGCCTCGCGGTCGATCCAATCCGCCAGCCCCGGGTCGACGGCCTTGGCGTAGGAGACGATCGCCTTGCGGGCCGTGTCGCCGTTGTGGCGGAGATTGTCGCAGGACATCACCGAGTAGGCCGGCAGCCCGGCCTCGCGCCGCCGCCGCAGGCCTTCGGTGATGAAGCCGAAGGCTGTCGTGGGCGGATGGCCGGCGAGATCGCTCGCGACCGCGGGCGTCGTGAGCAGGAACGCTCCGGTGGTCTCGTCGAGGTTGTAGCCGCCTTCGGTGATGGTCAGGGACACGATCCGGGTGTCCGGGTGGGCGAGGCGCGCCAGCACCGCTTCGGGGTCGGCGGGAGCATGGAGGTACTCGACCATGGCGCCCACGATGCGCACCTCGTCGGTGCCGTCGGGCGCGCTCTCGGTGACGGTGTAGAGGCAGTCCTGCGCCTTGTAGGCTTCCGCCTTGATGCGCGTCACGGGGAAGTCCATCAGCTCCACGCCGCAGATGCCCCAGGCCTCGGCCCCGCCCCGGGCGAGGCACCGGTCGATGTAGACCGCCAGGTGCACCCGGTGGAAGTTGCCGACCCCGAAATGCACGATGCCGGGCCGCACCCCGCTCCGGTCGTAGGCCGGGACCGCCACGGACGGTCCGAACTCCCGCAGCGTCTTGTTCGAAAGCGATGTCACGCGATCCTCCCTGTCGCTTGGGTCAGCATCCCGGCCCCCTTCTCCCGCGCGTGGCGCGGGCGGACCGCTTATGGCCCACCTATCCTGCCATAGCTTGCCGGAAAAGACCTCATGGAGCTCGCGTCATCTTATCGCCGCTTGCAGCCGCTCTATGCCGGGACTAGCTCAGAGCCCGACGCCAGGGCCATGAAAGCATCGATCCATGAAGCCGCCTCGCCGCAGCAAGGACCCCTGGGACGCCGCCGAGGCGGTGTTCAGGCCCGCCCCGCCCCCGCCCCCGGCGGCGGCTCCCAGGCCCGCGGCGGCGGCCGGCGTGCCGCCCGCCCGGGAGACGGTCTCGCTCCGCCTCGACCAGGACGTGCTCGACGCGTTCCAGGCCGAGGGCCCCGGCTGGCAGGACCGGATCAACGCCGCGCTGCGCCAGGCGGCAGGCCTCTGATCCCGCTCCCGATCGACGCTGTCCGCGGCGGCACGGCGACGCCGGCGGATTTGAAGACATGGTCCTGACCCGGTGGCGCAGGGCCGCGCCGGAGCCTGCGCCGCGCCGGCCGCCCGCGGTGCCCGAGGGACAGCGGATCTATGCCGTGGGGGACATCCACGGCCGCTCGGATCTGCTCGAGGCCATGGCCGGGCTCATCGCGCGCGATCTCGCGACGCGGCCGGGTCCCGAGGCCACGACCATCTTCCTGGGCGACTACGTCGACCGCGGACCCGAGTCCAGCAAGGTCATCGACCAGCTGGTGCGCGGCGACTTTCCGACGCCCATCGTCACCCTGCGCGGCAACCACGAGGAGATCCTCAGCGGGTTCCTGACCGGGGACGTCGATGTCGCCTATCACGACCAGCTCGGCGGCAGCGCGACCCTCGCCTCCTACGGGCTGGACTCGGTCGCCTATGCCTGGGCCAGCAAGGCCGAGCGGGCCGTCATGATCGAGGCCATCCCGCTCGAGCATTGCGACTTCCTCGACGGCCTGTGGCTCAGCGAGACGGTCGGCGACTACTTCTTCTGCCATGCGGGCGCGCGGCCGGGCATCGCGCTCGACCGGCAGAGCGCGGAGGATCTCATGTGGATCCGCGACGACTTCCTGCGCTCGACCTACGACTTCGGCAAGGTGATCGTGCACGGCCATACGCCGGCCCGGACCCCGCTCGTCCGCCCCAACGGCATCGGCATCGACACCCATGCCTTCGCGAGCGGGATCCTGACCGCCCTGGTCCTCGAGGGACCGGACCGTCGCTTCCTCCACACCCGAGCCTGACGCCGCGCGGGCCGCTCAGAACTTGAGCTGAAGCGGCGCGGTCGCGATCTCGCAGGCGCCGGGCCGGTGACCGGTCTCGGCCTCCACGAAGTGAAGGGCATCGGCCCGGCTCTTGAAGAGCCCGCCTCCGCGGTCGTGCGTCTCGACCGCCAGCCACCAGCCATGCGGATCCTGTCCCACGATGAAGTGCGGCGCCTCGTTGGCCGCGGCCGGGACGGGCTTGCAGGGATCTCTGGACATGCGATGGCACTCACGCTGTTGCAGCGCCCAGCACCATGCGGCCGGCCTCCATTGCAAATCGAGACGCAAGATGGGCCGCGTCCATCAACGCGCCATAAACGGCGGCCGCTGCGTCCAGGCCGGGGACCCCCGTCGCCGACCTGGACGCCGCCCTTGTTTATGGCCTGTTTATGCCGCGGCGGACACTTCGGTATCGAACGTTCACGCGGCTCCGCCGCATAGACTGAGGGGTTCTCGCAGTCCGTCAGGTGCCATCATGCTCGACCTTGGTTTTCTCGTCCTCGCCGCGGCGCTGTTCGGCGTCACGGTGGCCTACGCCGCCGCCTGCGACCGCATGTGAGGCCGCCATGCTGGAACCTCTCGCGGGCCTCGCGGTCGCCGCCGCGCTCGGCCTCTACCTCCTCTACACCCTGATCCATCCCGAACGCTTCTGAAGGACGCGAGTGAGCCGGACACGGCTTCCGCGAAGGTGATGCCATGACCGTCATGGGTTGGCTGCAAATCATACTGGTTCTCGCCGCCGTGGTGGCGGCCGCGATCCCGCTCGGCACCTACATCGCCCGCGTGATGAGCGGGGAGCGGACGTTCATGACGGCGGTCCTGTCGCCGGTCGAGCGGGTGTTCTACGCAGCATCGGGCGTCGATCCCGCGCGCGAGCAGGGCTGGCGGCCCTACACGCTCGCCATGCTGGCCTTCAGCGCGGTGAGCTTCTTCGTCCTCTACGCGATGCAGCGCCTGCAGGCCTACCTGCCCCTGAACCCGCAGGGGTTCGACGGGGTGCCGCCGGCGCTCGCCTTCAACACCTCGGTCAGCTTCATCACCAACACCAACTGGCAGAACTACGGCGGCGAGACGACGATGAGCCATCTCACCCAGATGGCCGGTCTGACGACGCACAACTTCGTCTCGGCGGCGACCGGCCTTGCCCTGGCGCTTGCCATGGTGCGCGCCTTCTCGCGCTCCGCCGCCACGACGATCGGCAACTTCTGGGTCGATCTCACGCGCGGGGTGCTCTACCTGCTCCTGCCGATGTCGATCGTGCTCGCGCTCGTCATGATCGCCTCCGGCGTGCCCCAGACGCTGCTCGGATCGATCGAGGCCACGACGCTCGAGGGTGCCAAGCAGGTCATCGCGACCGGCCCGGTCGCCAGCCAGGAGGCCATCAAGGAGCTGGGAACCAACGGCGGCGGCTTCTTCAACGCCAACTCGGCCCATCCCTTCGAAAGCCCGAGCGCCTGGACCACGGTCCTGCAGATCTGGACCTTCTTGGTCATTCCGGTCGCCGTGGTGATCGCGTTCGGCCGCCTGGTCGGCAATGTCCGGCAGGGACGCGCGCTGCTCGTCACGATGGGCATCATCCTGCTGGTGGGCATCGGGGTGATCTATGCGGCCGAGTCCTACGGCAACCCGACGCTCGCGGCGCTGGGGGTCGAGGGCTCCGCCGGCAACCTCGAAGGCAAGGAGCTCCGCTTCGGCCAGGCGCTGACGGCCCTGTTCAGCGCGGCGACGACCGGGACCGGCACCGGCGCCGTGGTCGCGATGCACGACAGCTTCACCCCGCTCGCGGGCCTCGTCACCCTGTTCAACATCGTGCTCGGCTGCATCACGCCCGGCGGGGTCGGCTCGGGGCTCTACGGCATCCTGGTGGTCGCGGTGATCACCGTCTTCGTGGCCGGGCTGATGGTGGGCCGCACGCCCGAATATCTCGGCAAGAAGATCGAGACCCGCGAGATGAAGCTCGCGATCCTGGCCGTGCTGCTCTACCCGCTCCTGGTGCTCGGCTTCACGGGCGCCTCGGTGATGCTGAAGACCGGGCTCGACAGCCTGAACAACAGCGGCCCGCACGGCCTGAGCGAAATCTTCTACGCCTTCGCCTCGACCACGGCCAACAACGGCTCGGCCTTCGGCGGCCTCACCGGCAACACGCCCTGGTACAACACGACCCTCGCGCTCGCGATGTTCTTCGGCCGCTTCACCTACGTGATCCCGGTCATGGCGCTGGCCGGATCGCTGGCCGCCAAGAAGAAGGCGCCGGCCTCGGTCGGCACCTTCCCCACCGACGGCCCGCTGTTCATCGGCCTGCTGCTCGGGGTGATCGTGATCCTCTACCTGCTGCAGTACTTCCCCGCCCTCGCGCTCGGCCCCGTCGTGGAGCACTTCCTGATGCTCGCCGGCAAAGCCTATTGAGAGACGCTCCCATGGCCTCCCGCTCCGCCACCAGCCTCCTCGACCCCGCCATCGCCGGCCGGGCCGTCGTCGCAGCCTTCCAGAAACTCGATCCGCGAACGCTTGCCAGGAACCCGGTGATCTTCGTCACCGAAGTGGTGTCGCTCGGCGTCACGCTCCTGTTCCTCCGGGACCTCGTCACCGGCAACGGGCAGGGCCTGTTCTCCGGCCAGATCGCGGCCTGGCTCTGGTTCACCGTGCTGTTCGCCAACTTCGCCGAGGCCGTCGCCGAGGGGCGCGGCAAGGCGCAGGCCGACGCCATGCGCAAGACCCGCAGCGACACCCGCGCCAAGCGCGTCGTCGACCACAAGCACCTCGAGGGGGCCTTCGAGGAGGTCAACGCCCTCGACCTCAAGGTGGGCGACATCGTGCTGGTCGGGCCGGGCGACCTCATTCCCTCGGACGGCGAGGTGGTCGAGGGCATCGCCTCTGTGAACGAGTCCGCCATCACGGGCGAGTCCGCCCCCGTGATCCGCGAGTCGGGCGGCGACCGCTCGGCCGTGACCGGCGGCACCATGGTGCTGTCCGACGGCATCAAGGTGCGCGTGACCGCGGCCGCCGGCTCGACCTTCCTCGACCGCATGATCGCGCTGGTCGAAGGCGCCGAGCGGCAGAAGACCCCCAACGAGATCGCGCTCACCATTCTGCTGGTCGGCCTGACGATCATTTTCCTGATCGCGGTCGGCACGATCCCGCTGTTCGCGATCTACGCCGGCGGGCTGGTTCCCGTCGTCGTGCTCGTGGCGCTGCTGGTCTGCCTGATCCCGACCACCATCGGCGGGCTCCTGTCGGCGAT
>CAXUMV010000248.1:0-5698 GCA_964252065.1 uncultured Lichenihabitans sp. | reverse complement strand
GGCGGGTCTGGGCCTCCATCGGCATGTCGCCGATCTCGTCGAGGAACAGCGTGCCTCCCTCGGCCTGCTCGAATCGGCCGGCGGAGCGGGTGTTGGCGCCCGTGAACGCCCCCTTCTCGTGGCCGAACAGCTCGCTCTCGATGAGGTCGCGGGGGATCGCCGCCATGTTGATGGCGACGAAAGGCCCGTTCTTGCGCTTGCCGTAGTCGTGCAGCGCCCGGGCGACGAGTTCCTTGCCGGTGCCGGACTCGCCCGTGATCATCACCGTGAGGTCGGTCTGCATCAGACGGGCGAGCGAGCGGTAAATCTCCTGCATGGCCGGCGAGCGCCCGACCAGCGGCATGTTCTCGAGATCCTCGCCGGGCGGCACGGCGACGCGCTGGCGCGGCTCGTTCATCGCGCGGCCGACGATCGCGACCAGTTCCTTCAGGTCGAAGGGCTTCGGCAGGTAGTCGTAGGCGCCCCGCTCTGAGGCCTTGATGGCCGTCATGAAGGTGTTCTGGGCGCTCATGACGATGATGGGGAGGTCCGGGCGCAGCTTCTTGATGCGCGGCAGCAGCTCGAAGGCGTTCTCGTCCGGCATCACGACGTCGGTGATGATGAGGTCGCCGTCGCCCGCCTGCACCCAGCGCCACAGCGAGGCCGCGGTGCCGGTGGTGCGCACGTCGTAGCCGGCGCGGCTCAGGGCCTGGCTGACCACGGTCCGGATCGCGGTGTCGTCGTCGGCCACGAGGACATTGCCGTTCATCATGCTCATCCCTATCGGCGCCGCGCCCGCCTCACCGCTGCGAGCCACGCCCATCCTTGGCCGCGAACATCGGCATCAGGATCCGAAACGTCGTGCGTCGCGGATAGGAGTCGCATTCGACGATCCCGCCGTGATCGCCGACGATCTTGGCGACCAAAGCAAGTCCAAGGCCAGTCCCCGAGACTTTGGTGGTCACGAAGGGGTCGAACAGCAGCGCGCTGAGGTCGGAGGGAATGCCCGGCCCGTTGTCGCGCACGCAGAACTCGAGCGGCAGGCTGACCGGCCCCTTGGACCCCGGCGTCTTGAGCCGGACGCCCGGCCGGAACGCGGTGGTGAGCTCGATGCTGCCGTCGATGGCATCGCCGAGCGCCTCGGCGGCGTTCTTCACGAGGTTGAGGAAGACCTGGACCAGCTGGTCGCGGTTGCCGAGCACATGCGGGAGCGAGGGATCGTACTGCTCGACGAAGCGGATGTGGCGCGCAAAGCCCGCCTGGGCCACCCGCTTCACATGGTCGAGCACCACGTGGATGTTGACGTTCTCCCGCTCGGTCGGGCGCATGTCGGAGAAGGCCTCCATGCGGTCGACCAGTTTGACGATGCGGTCCGTCTCGTCGCAGATCAGCCGCGTCAGCGAGCGGTCCTCGTCGTTGACTGAGGTCTCGAGCAGCTGAGCCGCGCCACGGATGCCCGACAGCGGGTTCTTGATCTCGTGCGCCAGCATGGCGGCCAGGGCAGAAACTGAGCGGGCTGCACCCCGATGGGTAAGCTGCCTGTCCATTTTATCGGCAATTGTCCGTTCCTGCAGCAGGATGACCACGCCGTTCGGCACGTCGGGCAGCGGCGCCACGTAGATGTCGACGATCCGGTCCGGCCCGAGTTTCGGGTTGCCGAGGTCGACGCGGTATTCCCGCACCGCGGCCCCGCTCTCGGCCACCTGATCCACCAGGGCGAGCAGGGGCGAGCCGACGGGCACGAGGTCGTCGATCCGGTGGCGCGCGAGCAGCGCAAGACTCATCTCGAAGAAGTCCTCCGCCGCCGCGTTAGCGTCGATGACGGTCCGTCCGGCGCCGATCGCCAGCACCGGGAGCGGCAGCTCGTTGAGGATGGGTCCGGCGCTCGAGGCCAGCGTCGAGGCGATGCTGCCCTGGTGCCGGTCGTCGGGCTCGTCGGGGCCGGGCTCGCTCATGCGGCCTCCGCGCGGGGCATGGGCTCGGCCAAGAACACCTGCCGCAGGAGGGGAGCCACGTCACGCGCCTCCGTGGCCGTGACCAGCCGGCGGCGCAGCGCATCCCGCGCCGGCGAGGCCGGTCCGGCATGCTCGGCATAGGCGGCCAGGTGCTTGCGGGCATGCCGCAGGCCCTTGTCGGGCCCGAGTGCCTCGAGGATCGCCTCGACATGCTCGATCGCGGCCGCGAGGCGCTCCGTGGCCGAGGGCGGCGCGAACGGCCGGCCGGCCAGGGCGGCCGCGACCGCGCCGACGATCCAGGGCCGGCCTACCGCGGCGCGGCCCACCATCACGGCGTCGGCTCCCGAGGCATCCAGCATGGCGAGGGCGTCGGCCGGGGAGCGGCAGTCGCCGTTGACGACGAGCGGGATGGCGCGGAGCGCGGCCTTGACGGCCCGCACGGCGGCCCAGTCGGCGTTGCCGGTGTAGAACTGCTGCCGGGTGCGGCCGTGGACGGTGACGAGCGCGACCCCGAGCGACTCGGCCCGCTGCGCGAGAAGCTGTGCGTTGATCGAGCCCGCGTCCCAGCCCAGCCGCATCTTCACGGTCACGGGCACCCGCACGGCATCGAGGACGGCCGCGATCAGGCGGCAGGCGTGGTCGAGGTCGCGCATCAAGGCCGATCCCGAGAGGCCGCCGGTGACGCGCTTGGCCGGGCACCCCATGTTGATGTCGATCACCGCGGCGCCCGCGCCCTCGACCTCACGGGCCGCCTCGGCCATTGGGCCGGGCTCGCAATGCCGGCGCCTGCGGCCCGCAGATGCGCCTCGGGCTGGCCCGCCGCATAGCTCGACGCCGCGACCATCTCGCTGACGGTCAGCGCGGCCCCGAAGCGCATCGCGATCCGGCGCATGCCGCTGTCGGTGACGCCGGCCATCGGGGCGAGGATCGCCCGTCCGTGCACGCGAACCGTCCCGATCGTGAGATCCCCCGCGGCCCATGGCGGTCCAGCCGTCAACCCGTCCTGCCCTTCCATCGCCATGGGGCGATCGACCCCGCGGGATCCCTGCCGCAGGGCGCATTGTATCCCAAGGTGACTCACGACGACCAGCGCGTTGATGGCGCATGGCACCACGGGCAAGTCTTCGCGAGCGCGGCCAAACGATTCATGGCCGGGCCTCGGCACCGAAGGATGGATCGCCACGGCGCTGCGCGCCTCGCGATGACGACCGGACCCGCCGAGCCCTCATGCGGCCTGTCGGCCACTTTGGCAGGAGAGGTGGGACTCGAACCCACAACCCCCGGTTTTGGAGACCGGTACTCTAGCCGATTGAGCTACACTCCTGCGCGCCTTGCGGAAGGCGATCCCGTGTTTGCCGCAACGGCGGCCTCGGCGCAAGCGTCTGGTCCGCTAAAACCCGCCCGGCTCGACCGTGACGGCCGTGCCGTAGGCCAGCACCTCGGTGATGCCGTCCATGATCTCGGTCGCATCGTAGCGCATGCCCACGATGGCGTTGGCGCCGGCCTCCCCGGCCTGCGCCACCATGTGGTCGAAGGCTTCCTGCCGCGCCTTTTCGGCCAGGCGCACGTAGATGCCGAGGCGGCCGCCGAAGAAGCTCTGCCACCCGCCCGCCCAGTTGCCGAGCGCGCTTCGCGAGCGCACCGTGATGCCGCGGCACACGCCGAGGTGACGGGTGATGCGGTAGCCCGCGATCTCGGTCGTGGTCGTCACCATCATGGGCTCGTCTCCTGCACGCGAGGACGCGGCACGCCGTTTGCCAGTTGACGACGAAACCCGGCCTGCCTCAACCTCGAGGACGATGTCGGGTCGGGATCGAGACAAGCGAGGGTTCCATCGCCGACGCCCAATCGCAGCCCGCGGCGCGACCGCGCCCGTCACCTTCGCCGTGAGCATGGCCGACCAACTGACGCCCGAGGATTTCGACTACATCGTCGTGGGAGCGGGTTCGGCGGGATGCGTCCTTGCCAACCGCCTCACCGAGGATGCGGCCACCCGTGTCCTGTTGATCGAGAGCGGGGGCAGCGACGCGCACCTGCTGATGGCCATGCCGAGCGCGCTCGGCATGGCCATGAACATCCGGCACGCCAACTGGAACTACGAGAGCGAGCCCGAGCCGGCGCTGGAGGGGCGCCGCATCAGCTGCCCGCGCGGCCGGGTGATCGGCGGCTCGTCCAGCATCAACGGCATGGTCTACATTCGCGGCAATCCGCTCGATTTCGAGGCCTGGACGGCGGCGGGCGCACGCGGCTGGGGGTTTGCGGACGTGCTGCCCTACTTCAAGCGCGCCGAGACGCGCGAGGAAGGCGGCGACGCCTACCGGGGACACGAGGGGCCGCTGCATACGAGCTACGGGCCGATGCGGAACCCGCTCTACCAGGCCTTCATCGATGCGGGGCGCGAGGCCGGCTACCCGGTGACCGAGGACGTGAACGGCTTCCAGCAGGAGGGGTTCGGCCGCATGGACCGGACCATCCGCCGCGGCCGCCGCTGGAGCGCGGCGCGCGCCTATCTCGACCCGATCCGCCGCCGGCCCAACCTGACGGTCTGGAGCCACACGCTGGTCGAGCGCATCACCTTCGACGGCCTCCGGGCGACCGGGGTGCGATGCATCCAGAACGGCGTGCGATGGACCCCCAAGGCGCGCCGGGAGGTGATCGTCGCGGGCGGGGCGATCAACTCGCCGCAGCTCCTGATGCTGTCGGGGGTCGGCCCGGCCGCCGCCTTGAGGGGTCACGGCATCCCGGTGGTCGCGGACCGGCCGGGGGTGGGCGCGAACCTGACCGACCACCTCGAAATCTACTTCCAGGTCGCCGCCACCCAGCCCATCACGCTCTACTCGTCCCTGGGGCTCGTCCCGCGCGGGATGATCGGCGCCCGATGGCTGCTGCGCCGCGACGGCCTGGGCGCCACCAATCACTTCGAGAGCTGCGCCTTCATCCGCTCCCGCCCCGGCGTCCGGTGGCCGGATCTCCAATACCACTTCCTGCCGGCGGCGATCTCCTACAACGGCAAGGACGTGGCCGAGCGGCACGGCTTCCAGGTGCATGTGGGCCCCATGCGGTCCAAGAGCCGCGGCGCGGTCGTGCTGCGCTCCGCCGATCCGCGGCAGGCGCCGGCGCTGCACTTCAACTACATGAGCCATCCGGACGACTGGACCGAGATGCGGGCCGCGATCCGCCTGACGCGCGAAATCTTCAACCAGCCCGCCTTCGCGCCCTTCCGCGGCGAGGAGATCGAGCCGGGCGAGGCGGTCCGGAGCGACGAGGCGATCGACGCCTTCGTCAAGGCTCGCGTCGAAAGTGCCTACCATCCGTGCTCCACCTGCCGCATGGGCGAAGCCGGCGACCCCATGGCCGTGGTCGACCCCTCGACGCGGGTGATCGGGGTCGAGGGCCTGCGCGTGGCGGATGCCTCCGTCATGCCGACCATCACCACCGGCAACCTCAACGCGCCGACCATCATGCTCGCCGAGAAGGCGGCCGACCACATCCGCGGCGGCCCACTCCTGCCGCCCTCCAACGCGCCCTTCCACGTCGCGCCCGACTGGGAGACGGCGCAGCGCTAGGGGCCTGTGGCGCAAGGCCAGGGCTCCGAACTTTGGGTGAACAGACGGCACTGCCAGGTGTGCTCCTTCGCCCCGCCCCGCGGGGAGAAGGTGCCCGACAGGGCGGATGAGGGTTGCCTCCCGCGCGAAAGGTCCCCTCATCCCCGCTTTTGCGGACCTTCTCTCCGGACGGGGAGAAGGGCAAACGCGGCATCCGTT
>CAXUMV010000247.1:0-5703 GCA_964252065.1 uncultured Lichenihabitans sp. | reverse complement strand
AAGACCTCGGCGATCAGGTCGTCGTCATCACCGGCGCCTCCAGCGGCATCGGGCTCGCCACCGCGCGTGAAGCCGCCGGGCGGGGCGCCCGGGTGGTGCTTGCGGCGCGCGACGGCCAGGCCCTGGCCGAGATCGTCGAGGAGATCGAGGCCCGCGGCGGGCGCGCCACGGCCGTCACCGCCGATGTCAGCCGGCGCGAGCAGGTGGAGGCGATCGCGGCGGCCGCGGTCGCGGCCTATGGCGGCATCGACACCTGGGTGAACGTCGCCGGCCAGACGATCTACGGCTTCCTGTGGGAGGTCGAGGCCGCCGACCACGAGAAGCTGATGCAGACCAATTTCTGGGGCACGGTCCACGGCTCCCTCGCGGCGGTCGAGCATCTGCGCACCCGCGGCGGCAGCCTCATCAACGTCGGCAGCGTCGCCTCCGACATCGGCTTTCCCATGCAGGGCATGTATGTCGCGAGCAAGCATGCGGTGAAGGGCTTTACGGACTGCCTGCGCATGGAGCTCGCCCAGGAGCGCATCCCGATCGCGGTCACGCTGATCAAGCCGACCTCGATCGACTCGCCCCTGCCCCAGCGCGCCCGCAACTACATGGACCGCGAGCCCTCGCTGCCGCCGCCGGTCTACCGGCCGGAGGAGGTGGCCTACGCGATCCTGCGCGCCGCCGAGCATCCGCAGCGCGACGTGTATGTGGGCGGGTCGGGCAAGCTGCTGAGCATCGTCGGGCAGGCGGCGCCGGGGCTGATCGATGCCATCGCGCCTCTGGTCGCGCTGTTCGAGCGCCGCAAGGAGGCGCCCCGCGATCCCCTAGGCGCGCTCCAGGCGCCGGTGGTGGCCGGCCGCGTGCGCGGCGACGCCCCGACGCCGGTCCGGCGCACCAGCACCTATACGCGGGCCAGCACCCATCCGCTCGCGACCTCGGCCGCCGTGGTGCTGCTGGGCGCCGTCTCGCTGGCCGCCGTCATGGTCGGGAGCCGGAGCCGGCGCTGAGGCCCCGGGTCCGTCGTCGCGAGACGGCAAGCGCTGTCACTCGCGACGACGCCACGATGCGGCCCGGCGTCAGTTCGTGGCCGGGTTGCCGGCGACCAGGACCGGGTCGTCCCGGTAGAGGTCCGGATAGAGCCGCTTCACCGCCTCGACCTTCGGGATGTCGTTGATCGCGATGTAGGGATAGCTCGGGTTGCGGGCCAGGAAGTCCTGGTGATGCTCCTCGGCCGGGTAGAAGGCGCGGCCCGGCTCGATGGTGGTCACGAGCGCCGCGTCGTAGGCGTGGGCCTGGTTCAGCTGCGCCTTGTAGGCCTGGGCGACCCGGGCCTGCTCGTCGCTGGTGGGAAAGATGGTCGAGCGGTACTGCGTGCCGCGGTCGGGGCCCTGGCGGTTCAGCTCGGTCGGGTTGTGCGCGGCCGAGAAGTAGATCTGCAGGATGCGCCCATAGGTGATCTTGCGCGGATCGTAGGTGATGCGGACCGATTCGGCGTGGCCGGTCGAGCCCGTGCTGACCTCGTCGTAGGTCGCGGTGGACGCCTCCCCGCCCGCGTAGCCCGACACCGCCGCGGTCACGCCCTTGACGTGCTGGAACACGCCCTGGACGCCCCAGAAGCAGCCGCCCGCCACGATCGCGGTTTCGCTGGCCGGGGCTGTCGCGACGTTCTCGTCGACGGCCGGTGCCGGGACGGGGCGCACCTCCTCGGCGGCCGAGCGCGAGACCGCGAAGGCCGCGACGCCCGCGACGAGGAGGGCCGCGAGGGCCGCCGGGCGGCGGGCGCCCGCAAGCAATATGGTCGTGTCAGTCATGGGATGCTCCGATCTCAACCGAACGTGAAGGCGAAGGCCTGGACGCCGGGGTCCAGGAAAGTGATCTCGACCGTGTGGTCGGCCACGGCGCCGGTCTGGCGCACGAGCTGGTAGAGGCGCTGCTCGGTCACCGTGCCGGCCCCCTCCTGGTCGACGTCGACGCCGTGGCTTGCGCCGGGCGCCGCCCCGTCGATGGTCAGGCGGAACCGGACCGGCTTGCCGTCCGGCGCGGGGCCCAGCACCAGATGCACGTCGCGGGCGTGAAACTGGTAGGTGATGCCGCCCTCGGGCTGATTCAACGCCGCATGCTCGGCATCGACCGTCCAGTTGCCCGACAGGCCCCATTCATTGAGGCGCGGCTTGCCGGGCTCGTACGTGTGGGCGCTCCCCACCACCGCGCCGCCGGGCGAGACGAAGTTCTGCGCCCGGGCCGCCCCGATATAGGTCTCGGGGGACTTGACGTCCGCCGTATTCGAGGCCGCCAGCGCCCCCTCGGCCTGCACCGACACGGTGGTGGCCGGAAGGTTGGCCCGGCCGGCTTCGGCCAGGAGCTGCTGGATGACGCGCTCCGAGCCGTCGTAGTCGCCCTCGCCGAAATGGTGGTGGCGGATGCGGCCCTGCGCGTCGAGGAAGTAGTGGGCGGGCCAATACTGGTTGTTGAAGTCCCGCCAGATCGCGTAGTCGTTGTCGATCGCCACCGGATAGCCGATCTTGAGGTCGGCCACGGCCTTGGTCACGTTGCCGACCTGCTTCTCAAAGGCGAACTCGGGCGCGTGGACGCCGATGACCACAAGCCCCTGGTCCTTGTACTTTTCCGCCCAGGCGCGGACGTAGGGGATGGCGCGCAGGCAGTTGATGCAGGAGTAGGTCCAGAAGTCGACCAGGACCACCTTGCCCTTGAGCTGCTCGATGGTGAGGGGCGCCGAGTTCAGCCACTGCGTGGCCCCGGCGAAGGACGGCGGGTTGCCCTCGACCGGCAGCTCGGCCGGCTTGGCGCCGGCCGTCATGGCGGCCCCGCCCGTCATGGCCAGCGCCTCGCCGCTCGTCGCCACCGCGGAGGGCGCCGCGCCTTGGGCCGGCATGGGACGGAGCTTGTCGAGCAGGCCCTGCTCGAGCGAGGCGGTGCTGGCGAGCGAGACCTGCGTAAGCACGCCCGTGTCGAGCCCGAGCGCGATCGCCGCGACCCCCGCCAGCACCGCGACCCCGAGCCCGCGCCGGATCCATTCGCTGGCCCCGAGCGAGCGCTTCATGGCCTTGAACACCCGCCCGCCCACCAGCAGCGCGAGGGCGAGCGAGGCCGCCGCGCCTGCCGCATAGGCGAGCAGCAGGAAGGAGGTCTGCAGGCTCGCGCCCCCCAGCGCCGCGCCGGTGAGGATAAGCCCGAGCACGGGCCCGGCGCAGGGCGCCCACAGGAGCCCCGTCGCGATGCCGAGCAGGAAGGAGGCGAAGGCCGAGCGGTTCGGCCCGGTGTCCTGGCCGGCGCTCTCGGATAGCCGGGCGCCCAGGCGCACCAGCGGCCGGGTCAGCCGGTCGGAGAGCTGCGGGAACAGCAGCGTGAGGCCGAAGCCGGCCAGGAGCACGATCGCGGCGAGGCGCCCGTACTGGTTGGCCGCGACCGCCCAGCCGCCCGCGACCGCCGCCAGCGTCGCGACCCCCGCGAAGGTCAGCGCCATGCCGAGCAGGAGCGGCAGCCCGCTCCGCACGAAGGGCCGGTCCGCCCGCGCGAACACGAAGGGCAGCACGGGCAGGATGCAGGGGCTCGCGATGGTGAGCGCCCCGCCGAAGAAGGCGAGCAGGAGGAGGGTCATCGAGGATGGGGTCCGGTCAGGCCGCGGCGGGTTTGAAGGTCATCGCGACGCCGTTCATGCAGTAGCGCAGCCCGGTCGGCTTGGGACCGTCGTTGAACACGTGGCCGAGATGGCCGCCGCAGCGGGCGCAGTGCACCGCGGTGCGCGCCATGCCGAAGCTGCGGTCCTCGACCTCGCCGACCCCGCCCGCGAGCGGCGCCCAGAAGCTCGGCCAGCCGGTGCCGCTGTCGAACTTGGTGGTCGAGGCGAAGGCCTCGTTCTCGCACCCCGCGCAGGCGAACGTGCCGCGCCGGTGCTCCTCGAGCAGCGGGCTCGTGAACGGCCGTTCGGTGCCGCTCTGCCGCAGCACCTCGAACTGGTCGGGCGTCAGCCGCTTGCGCCACTCCGCCTCGGGGTAGGAGACCGGAAAGGCCTCGCCCGCGGCCTGAGCCTGCCCCGTGCCGACCGCCGGCGCCCACCAACGGCTCGAGGCCGCCGCGGCCAGCGTCAACACGGCCCCGGACACCACCACACGTCGCGTCATCATGTCGAACACTCCTGGTGCGCCGCGCTGGACGCCGTCCACAACAGATACGTCGGTGAAGCGTAGGGTGTTACAGGAACACGGTCGATCTTTGGCGGGGGGAGATGCGGGGCGGGCGGGGCGGCAGCCTTGCGGTCATCGGTCGCGTGAGGAGCCGCGCGGCAGGCAGGCGTATCTGACGGTGAGTCCTTGCCTTTGAGGATCAAAGCTCTGGTCGAGGTGATCGACGGTGAGGAGAGGCTGGAGTTAAAATTTGGTCAATCGACCGCTATAAAGGGCCGCTCGCGACCCGAAGCAGACTTTTAGAACGTCCGCTTACCGGCAGCTTGAATTCTGCGAAGTGGCCAGCCCGTCAGCCCGGCGCCTCTATGGACGCGCGAAAAGCGATCAGGTGAGCGGCAGATGCTCGTGGATCATCCCAACGACCACACGGTCGCCGCTCTCCGGTACCGGACCGTGGAAGTGAATCCGATTGCGATGCAGCTCCAGCTTGACGTGCCACTCGCAATAGAGCACGCGCTCGCCGATAACAGCCTCACGCGCTTCGCGCGGGCGTTTCCGGGCGTAGATGTCAGGGTGCTCCGGCGCCGAGCCCGAACCCGGCGAAACGCTTCTCTATAACCTGATTGCCCGGCCGCGCGTCTGCATCGCTTAACGTGTTTTCGTCAGGGGTAAGCGAAGGTGGTGCACAGGTGAACGCCCAGTGTCCCCAATCGTCGAGGGTCGCAAGTGTCTCGCGCACCCTTTTGCGAGAGCCGATGTATCCACCGGAAAGCCTGTTGGCGTGCTCAAGGACACCTTCTACGAAGAAGAGCGCCGGGTACGCGTGCGGGGCAATCAGGACGAGGCTAGCCAAGTTATCCCCTTCAAGCAGGATTGCGTCGCGCCAAAAGAGCTTGCGCCCCGCTTCGTCACCAACAAAGTGGACCTCTGCACTGCCGAGTGCGGTTTTCGTTTGTGCAGTCTGGCTCTGGCCTAGCGTTAGACACGCTGTGGGCCTGCCGGCTAGGACGTTGTAGTGAGCCCAGGCGATATCTTGGTTAACGAACGCGGCTCCACCATTAACCGAAATTGTCGCGTCTTCAAACCCAACTGGCCATTCCTCGGCGTCGGCGTAACGTCGAGCGTGGGCAAGCCATGCGGTAAGCTCCTGCACGATCTCCCGCCTAAGTTGAAGCGGAGAGTCCTGCTCCAGCAGGTCCCAAATTGCCCGACCAGAGTGCATGGACCGCTGTTGAAAGTCGTCGCCGATTGCGACTTCCTCGTCGCGATCGGTAGAGGTGGCGACGAAGCGGAGAGCACCGTCTAGCATGGCTTCGACGGCAGGCGTGTCCAGGCCTTCGAAGTCCCAATCAGCTCCGTCAACTATGAACGTCACGAAGGCACCCGGCCTCGTCTAATGCGTCCGAGCGATGCTACGTCGATCTGATACTGATCAAAGAATCCTTTGGGCCAATCGGACACACTCCCACTTTCGTTGATCGCAAGTGATCTGGCGATCGACCTTTTTGTCGCCTCGCCATTGCCGAACCAGTGCATGACCGCGGCTGAGTGAGATAAATAATCATGCTCG
>CAXUMV010000246.1:0-5711 GCA_964252065.1 uncultured Lichenihabitans sp. | reverse complement strand
TGCGGCCTCGCGCTCGAGGACTTCGTCACGCTGCGCCGGCTCGATCCGCACTACCGGCTGGTGTTCGAAGGCGGCCCGGATCTCGTGGCGTCCAGCGATCTCGAGGTGCTGGAATCCGAGATCGCCAAGTTCAGTCCGGAGGACGCGCGCAACATCGGCAAGTTCATCGCGCGCGGCCGCGGCAAGCTGAACGCGTTCCGGCCCGTGCTGCAGAAGCCGTTCCTCAGCATCATGGATCTCCTGAAGCCGGACGTCCTCAAGTCCCTGAAATGGCTGCTGCCGCTGGGGTCGGTCGACGACGACCTCGGCCGGCTCTTCAAGGATCCGCGCATCCGGCTCGCCTTCTCGTTCCAGACCAAATATCTCGGCATGTCGCCCTTCCGGTGCCCGAGCCTGTTCACGATCCTGTCCTTTCTCGAATACGAGTTCGGGGTCTGGCACCCGATGGGGGGCTGCGGGGCGGTCAGCGAGGGCATGGCGACGGCCGCCCGCCAGCTCGGCGTCACCATCGCCCTGAACGAGCCCGTGGAGCGCATCGTCTTCGAAGGGGCGACCGCCACGGGCGTCGTCACCGCGAGCGGCATGCGGGCCGTCGACGGCGTGGTGATCAACGGCGACTTCGCCCATGCGGTGCCGCGCCTCATCCCCGACCACCTGCGCCGCCGCTGGTCCGACGCCAAGATCGACAAGGCCGCCTACTCCTGCTCGACCTTCATGCTCTACCTCGGCATCGAGGGCCGGTACGACCATCTCGACCACCACACGATCTTCCTGAGCCGCAACTACCGGCAGAACGTGGCCGAGATCGAGGAGGCGCTGCGCCCGCCGGCCGACCCCTCGATCTACGTCCAGAACCCGGTCCGCAGCGATCCGGCTTTTGGGGTCGAGACCTTGTCCTCGCTCTACGTGCTGGTGCCCGTCGGCCATTGCGGCACGATCGACTGGGCGGCGGAAGCCCAGACCTACCGCGACCTTGTGCTCGAGCGGCTCGAGGGGTTCGGGCTCACCGGGCTGCGCGAGCGCATCCGCTACGAGAAGATGGTCACGCCCGACGACTGGCGCGCCAGCGGCATCTATCGCGGGGCCACCTTCAACCTGTCCCACTCGCTGGACCAGATGCTGCTGTTCAGGCCGAAGAACCGGTTCGAAGGCGTGCGCGGCGTCTATCTCGCGGGCGGGGGAACCCATCCCGGATCCGGTCTGCCCGTCATCTACGAGGGCGCGCGGATCACCGCCGACCTCGTGCTCCAGGATCTCGGGCTCGGCTCCGAAGTGCCGGACGACGTCACGGCCGAGATGCCCCTCAGTCCGGAGTTCACCGCATGAGCGACGACCTTCCCATCGCGGTGATCGGCAGCGGGCTCGGGGGGCTCGCGGCCGCGGCCGTGCTCGCCGCGCGCGGCCGCAAGGTCACGATCTACGACAAGAACTCCTGGTTCGGCGGCAAGGCGGCCGTGTTCGAGGAGGGCGGCTTCCGGTTCGACATGGGGCCGACCATCCTCACCGTGCCGGACGTGCTGCGCCGCATCTTCGCCGAAGCCGGCGAGACGCTGGAGGACCATCTCGACCTCATCCGGCTCGATCCGCAGTGGCGCTGCTTCTATGACGGCGGCACGGTGCTCGATCTCAAGGAGGATGTCGCCGCGATGGCGGCGGAGCTCGACCGCTATGCGCCCGAGCGGCGGCTCGGGGCGGGCTACACGAAGTTCCAGGCCTTCGCCGAGCAGCTGCACGAGATCTCCCAGCGCTTCTTCTTCTGGAAGTCGGTGGAGGACCTCAAGGACACGATGAACCTCCGGCAGAACATGAGCCCCGGCACGCTGCGCGACGTGCTCGCCCTTCGCATGGGCCGCTCGGTGGCCGGAACCGTGCGGAGCCACGTGCCGGACGAGAAGGTCGCGCAGATGCTCGACCATTTTACGCAGTATGTCGGCTCCTCGCCCTATGCGGCGCCCGCGGTGCTGTGCTCGATCGCCCATATGCAGGCGAGCGGCGGCGTGTGGTATCCGCGGGGCGGCACCCGCGCGGTCGCCGAGGCGCTGGCGGCGCTGGCCCAGCGCCATGGCGCCACGATGGTCACCAACACCGATATCGAGGGCGTCGACATCGAGCGCGGGGAGGCGGTTGCCGTCCGCACCGCGCAGGGGGAGCGCCATCCGGTCTCGGCGGTGGTCTCCAACATGGACTCGATGCGGACCTATGGGGAGCTGCTCGGGACCGAGCATGCCGGCCATTACAAGGACAAGTTCAAGCCGGCCTGCTCGGGCGTCGTGCTTTATCTTGGCCTGTCAAAGGCCTACGACCATCTGCTGCACCACGACTTCGTGTTCTCGCGCAGCGCCGAGGAGGAGTTCGACTTCATCTACCGGCGGGGCGAGCCCGCCCCGGATCCAACCTGCCACATCGCCGCGCCCGCCCGCACCGACCCGACCGTCGCGCCCGAGGGCGGGGAAGCGCTCTACGTGCTGGTCCACACGCCCTACCTTCGTCCCGGCCAGGACTGGGCCGCGATGTTCCCGGCCTACCGCCAGGTGATCCTCGACAAGCTCAAGCGGACCGCCGGGCTGACCGACATTGAGGACCGCATCGTGATGGAGCGGGCCCTGACCCCGCAGGACATCCACGACCGCTACAAGGTCCTGAACGGGGCGATCTACGGCCTTGCGAGCCACGGCAAGTTCCTGGGCGCCTTCAAGCCCGGCAACCGGTCGCGCCACGTCAAGGGGCTGTACCTCGCGGGCGGCGCGGCGCATCCCGGCCCCGGCATGCCGATGGTCATGATGTCGGGCTGGATCGCCGCCGACGCGCTCGACCAGGACCGCGCCGCCTGGCAGAAGGCCTCCTGAGCGGGTGTCCCTCGCCGACCGTGCCGAGGCCGAGGCGCTGGCCGCGATCGGACGCCGGTCCGCCCTCTGGTTCGCCGCGTTCGCGACGATCTTCGCCCGCGCGCTTCGGCGGGACTTCCATGCCGTGCGCGTCTCGCGGGCCGGGCCGCCGCCCGAGCCCGCGACGCCGCACCTCGTGGTCTACTGCAACCATCCCTCCTGGTGGGATGCGGCGCTCATCCCGGTCCTGATCGCCCGGCTGTTTCCGGGGCGGACGGGCTTTGCGCCGATCGACGCGGCCATGATCGCCCGCTACGGGTTCATGACGCGCATCGGCGCTTTCGGGGTGGCGCAGAACGCGCCCCGCGGCGCCGCGACGTTCCTCAAGGCCGCCGGCCATATCCTGGCCGAGCCCGCCAACCTGCTGTTCGTGACCGCGCAGGGCCGCTTCACTGACCTGCGCGACCGCCCGGTGCGCCTCGCGCCCGGCCTCGCGCACCTCGTCGAGCGCGCCCCCCAGGCGACCATCGTGCCGATGGCGGTCGAGTACACCTTCTGGGACGAACGCAAGCCCGAGGCGCTGCTGCGCTTCGGCCCCCCCTTCCCGGCCGCTGAGCTGGCCGGCCGGTCACGCGAGGAGCGCGCGGGCCTGCTCGCGGCCCGGCTGGAAACCGTGATGGATGCTCTCGCCCGCGAGGCCGCGGCGCGCGATGCCGCGGCCTTCGAGACGCTGTTGAGCGGGCGGACGGGCGTGGGCGGGGTCTACGACCTCTACCGGCGCGGCCGCTCCGCCCTGCGCGGGGAACGGTTCGTCGCCGCCCATGGCGAAAGGCCGTGACCTTCGCGATCGTCGTCGCGGTGCTCGCCGTGCTGCCGCTCGTCATGACGGTGCTGAACGCCCGGCTGCTGCGGACGCCGCGGCTCCCGGCATCGCCGCCCTCTGTCGCGATCCTCATTCCCGCCCGCGACGAGGAGGCCTCGATCGGGCGTTGCGTGCAGGCGGCGCTCGCAAGCCGCGGCGCCTCGATCGAGGTGATCGTGCTCGACGACGGCTCCTCGGACGGCACCGCCGCGATCGTCGAGACCCTGGCCCGAGCGGACGCCCGGCTGAAGCTCGCCAGCGGCCCGCCCCTGCCGGCCGGCTGGAACGGCAAGCAGCACGCGTGCTGGGTGCTGTCGACCCTGACCGACCGGCCGAACCTCCTGTTCCTCGATGCGGACGTGGTGCTGGCGCCCGAGGCCGCGGCCCGGCTCGCGCCGCGCCCCGGCGTCGACCTCGTGAGCGGGGTGCCGCGGCAGACGATGGGCAGCGCGGTCGAGCGCATGGCGATCCCCATGATCAACACGCTGCTGCTCGGCTACCTGCCGGTCGGCCGGATGCGCCGCACCAAGGTCGTGGCGCTGGCGGCCGGGTGCGGGCAGATGATGATGGTGCGCGCCGCGGCCTACCGGGCGGTGGGCGGGCACGGGGCCATCCGCCGGAGCCTGCACGACGGGCTGAAGCTGCCCCGCGCCTTCCGGGCGGCCGGCTTCACCACCGATCTCGTCAACGGCGCCGAGCTCGGCGCCTGCCGCATGTACGACAGCCCTGGGGCGCTCTGGACCGGGTTTCTGAAGAACGCCACCGAGGGCATGGCCCGGCCCGCGGCCCTGCCGGTCTGGACGGTCCTGCTGTTCGGCGGCCACGTCCTGCCCTGGCTCGCCCTGGTGGCGGCGCTCGGCGGCGAGGCGTCGACCGGCACCGTCGCGCTGCTGGCGCTCGCCTGCGCGGCCCCACTCCTCGCCCGGCTCATCCAGGCCCGCCTGTGCCGGGAGCCGGCCGGGGCCATCCTGCTGCATCCCTTCGGCATCCTGCTGACGCTCGCCATCCAGTGGACCGCGCTGGTCCGCCGCGGGATCGGCCGCACCACCGAGTGGCGCGGCCGCGCCTACATGGCCGAAAACTGACGCTATGACCGCCATGCGCCCGGCCCCGGCGGGCGAGCCGTCCGAATCGTACGACCGGCTTCGCGACGCCTGGGACCGCGCGGGCGGCCTGACCCTGGCCCGGCGCCGGGCGGCGCTCGCCGGGCTGCGACAGGCGGTCCGCACCCGGGCGGAGGCCTTCGCCAAGACCCTCGATGCCGATTTCGGCGGCCGCTCCCGGGCCGAGAGCCTCGTGGCGGAGGTCGCGGCGGTGCTTCGCGCCATCGATTACGCCGGACCACGCCTGAAACGATGGGCGGCGCCGGAGCGGGTCGGGGTCGGCTGGCCGTTCTGGCCGGCGCGGGCGCATCTGCGCAAACAGCCGCTCGGGGTGGTCGGGATCATGGGCCCCGCGAACTTCCCCGTGCAGCTCACCCTCTTGCCGCTGGTCGGCGCCATCGCGGCCGGGTGCCGGGTCCTGGTGAAGCCGTCCGAGCTCATGCCGGCGACGGCAGCCCTTCTGGGCGAGGCACTGGCCGAGGCCTTCGGGCCGGACGAGGTCGCCTGCCTTGCCGGCGGCGGCGCGGAGATGGCGGCCGCCATGACGCGCCTGCCCCTCGACCACCTCCTTTTCACCGGCTCGACGAGCAACGGACGGCGCGTCATGGCGGCCGCCGCCGACCGCCTGACGCCCCTGACGCTCGAGCTCGGCGGCAAGTCGCCGGTGGTGATCGCGGCCGACGCCGACCTTCCGGCGGCCGTGCGCGCCATCGTCGCGGGCAAGCTCATGAACGCCGGCCAGACCTGCATCGCGCCCGACTACGTGCTGGTCCCCCGCCCCCTGCGCGACGTCTTCGTGGCGGAGGCGCGCGCCGCCGCCCGCTCGCTCTACCCCGATCCCGCCGCCATGACGGCCGTCCGGGGACAGACCGCCCGGCGCCGGCTGGCCGAGCTGCAGGCGGGGCTCGCGACGGTCCCGCT
>CAXUMV010000245.1:2354-5733 GCA_964252065.1 uncultured Lichenihabitans sp. | reverse complement strand
TGCGCTCGGACATCTTCTGCACGACGACGCCGGAATGCTCCTCGTCGACGTCGATCACGACCTCCTCGATCGGCTCCATCCGCTCGGCGGTGTCCTCGTCGGTGCGGAACACGACGCGCGGGCGCGACACGCCGAGCTCGAAGCCCTCGCGGCGCATCGTCTCGATCAGGATCGCGAGCTGCAGCTCGCCGCGGCCGGACACCACATAGGCGTCGGTGCCGGGGGACTCGCTGATCCGCAGCGCGACGTTGCCCTCGACCTCCTTGAACAGGCGGTCGCGGATGACGCGGCTCGTCACCTTGTCGCCTTCCGTACCGGCCAGCGGACTGTCGTTGACCAGGAAGGTCATCGACAGCGTGGGCGGGTCGATCGGCTGGGCGTGCAACGCCTCGGTCACCTCGGGGGCGGCCAGCGTGTCGGCCACGTTGAACTTCGTCAGTCCGGCGATGGCCACGATGTCGCCGGCCTCGGCGATGTCGATCGGGGCGCGCTCGATGCCCCGGAAGGCCAGGATCTTGGAGATGCGCCCGGTCTCGATGACCTTGCCGTCGGCAGCCAGCACCTTGACGGCTTGGTTGGGCTTGGCGGACCCGGCGAAGACGCGGCCGGTGATGACCCGGCCGAGATAGGGGTTCGCCTCGAGCAGCGTGCCGAGCATGCGGAACGCGCCCTCCTCGACGGTAGGGGCCGGCACATGGCTGAGGACGAGCTCGAAGAGCGGCGCCATGCCGTCCTGCGGGCCGTCCGGCGTCATCGCCATCCAGCCGTGCTTGCCCGAGCCGTAGAGGATGGGAAAGTCGAGCTGGGCGTCGCTCGCATCGAGCGCGGCGAAGAGGTCGAACACGTCGTTGACCACCTCGGTGGTCCGTGCGTCGGGGCGGTCCACCTTGTTGATGGCGACGATCGGCCGAAGCCCGAGCTTGAGCGCCTTGCCGACCACGAACTTGGTCTGCGGCATCGGCCCTTCGGCCGCATCCACCAGGACGATGACCCCGTCCACCATGGAGAGGATGCGCTCGACCTCGCCGCCGAAGTCGGCGTGGCCGGGGGTATCGACGATGTTGACGCGCGTGTCCTTCCACAGCACGGACGTCACCTTCGCCAGGATGGTGATGCCGCGCTCCTTCTCGAGGTCGTTCGAGTCCATCACGCGCTCGGCCACGCGCTGGTTGTCGCGGAACGAGCCCGACTGCTGCAGCAGCTTGTCGACGAGCGTGGTCTTGCCGTGATCGACGTGGGCGATGATGGCGATGTTGCGCAGATTCATAGGATCGATCTTGGGAGCGAGGCGAGCAAGGTCCGCGCGGGCTCGCCGACGCTTCTTCGCAGTTGCGAGATGTCCTACAGAAAGCTACGGATTTTGCAACCGGGCGGGCTCCGGTGAGCGTCAGTTATCCCGATCAGCTCCTTCTCCCGCACGGCGGGAGAAGGTGCCCGACAGGGCGGATGAGGGGACTCGCCGACCGAGGATCCCCTCATCCGGCCTTTGGCCACCTTCTCCCGCGGAGCGGGAGAAGGACTTGACTGGTCTTCGGTGATTCAGGCGGCTAGGCGGCGCTGGATCAGGCGGCGGCGCTCGGCTTCGAGAGAACCGCTGCGCTCGGCCTCGCTGAGAAGATGCTGCAAGCGGGGATAGGCTGCGAGCGGATGCTGACGACCCGATGACGACGGCCGGCGACCCGCAGTCGCGGTCGCCAGGTGGTCGAGAGATTTAAATCCGATGGCCAGCAACGTCGAAACCATATCAGCGCCTCCTGACCCTGCAACGCAATAGACCGCCGCTTGTTGCAGGAACGCCCTATCAAATGCTGGAGGCGCGGCCGATCGTCAACATAATGCTGTCGAAAGGATTAACGGCGCCCGGCGTGTTGCACGCCCGCACGCGGGATGCGGGGACAGGATCGCCATACCATGGCGCCTCAGGCGGCGAGATCCGCCACGACGGCGTCCAGCACCGGAAGGCCGTCCCGGGTGACGCGCAGGCGCCCGTCGGCGCGGCGCTCGATCATGCCGTCGGCGCAGAGCGAGGCCACACGCCCGCCGTCGAGGGCCCGGCCGGCCAGCGCCGCGAAGCGGTCGGGGTCGATCCCCTCGGCCAGGCGCAAGCCCATCAGCAGGAACTCGTCGGCCTGCTCCTCGGCCGAGAGCCCCTCGTCGGTGACGAGGCCATGGCCGTCGCCCTCGACCACGGTCAGCCACATCTCGGGATGACGCTCGGTCGCCTGCGCGCGGCGCCCGAGGTCGGTGGTCAGCCGGCCATGGGCGCCGGGCCCGACCCCGGCATAATCGTGGGTCCGCCAGTAGATGAGGTTGTGGCGGCTCTCGGCGCCGGGGCGAGCATGGTTCGAGATCTCGTAGGCCGGCAGCCCGTGCTTCTCGGTCACCTCCTGGGTGACGTCCCACAGCGCCCGGGAGGTGTCCTGGTCCGGGGTGACCAGCTTGCCGGCGCGGTGCAGGCGCTCGAAAATGGTGTCGGGCTCGACGGTGAGCTGGTAGAGCGACAGGTGCTCGGCCGCGCGCGCGATGGCGCCGACGAGCTCCTGCCGCCAGGCGGCCGGGGTCTGGCCCGGCCGGGCATAGATGAGGTCGAACGACGAGCGGTCGAAGATCGAGACCGCGGTCGCGACCGCCGCCATCGCCTCCTCCACCGTATGCAGGCGCCCCAGCGCCTTGAGGTCGGCGTCGTTAAGCGCCTGCACGCCCAGCGAGACCCGGTTGACCCCGGCGACCCGGTAGCCGCGGAAGCGCTCCGCCTCGACGCTGGTCGGGTTGGCCTCGAGCGTGATCTCCGCGGTGGGCGCGACGCGCCACTGGCCCGCGATGGCGTCCAGAATGCCGGCCACGGTCGCGGGCGCCATCAGCGAGGGGGTGCCGCCGCCGAAGAAGATGGAGTCGACGGTCCGGCCGGGCGTCAGGCGACCCCGGTGGGCGATCTCCGCCCGGAATGCCGCGAGGAAGCGCGCCTCGTCCACCGGGGCGCCGCGGACATGGCTGTTGAAGTCGCAATAGGGGCATTTCGACAGGCAGAACGGCCAGTGCACGTAGACCGCGAAGGCCGGCTTATCGATTCGGGGAGGCAGCGCGCTCATCGCGGGCCTTATGGCATGGCGGGCGGGTCCGCGTCAGGTCCCGAACAGCCGGGCCGCCATGGCCTGGAACGCACGGGCCCGGTGCGACAGCGCCAGGCTCCCGTCGGCCGGCAGGCCGTGCTTTTCCGCAGCGCTCATCTCCCCAAAACTCCGGTCGTGGCCGTCGGGAACGAAGAGGGGGTCGTAGCCGAAGCCGAGCGTGCCGCGGGGCGCCACGACGGTGCCCTCGACGCGGCCCTCCACGATCTCCCGCCGCCCGTGCCCGGCGTTGCAGCACCACAGCCCGGCGG
>CAXUMV010000245.1:1183-2344 GCA_964252065.1 uncultured Lichenihabitans sp. | reverse complement strand
GGGTCGACGAGCGCCAGGGCGGCCACGAACCGGGCGCGGCGCTGCGCCGGCAGCGTGGCGCCCGCCTCCTCGAGCAGGCGAAGGATGCGCGCCATGGCGGCCGGGAAATCCGCCGGCTTGCCGGCCCAGCGGGCGGAATAGATGCCGGGGTCGCCCCCCAGCGCCTCGACGCAGAGGCCCGAATCGTCGGCCAGGGCCGGAAGGCCGGAGGCGGCGGCCGCGGCCTCCGCCTTGAGGACGGCGTTGGCCTCGAACGACGTCCCGGTCTCCTCCGGCTCGGGCAGGCCGAGTTCCCCCGCCGACACGATGGCGAGGGGACGGCCGGCGAACAGCTCGCGGAATTCGCGCAGCTTGCCGGCATTGTGGGTCGCAAGGACGAGGCGGGGCGGGACGGACGGCATCAGAGCCCAGGGTGCGAGAGGGTCCTGGGCTGCATAGCCAAGACGGGTCGCCGAAGCGAGCCCGACCCTTCCCTGCCGCGCCGCGGACCGCTAGGTAAAAGCGGACCCCGGGAACGCCCGAAAGGATCGATGTGACGAGCCCTTCAGCACCACGGAGCGGCGGCCAGGTCCTGGTCGACCAGCTCGAAGCCCAAGGGGTCGAGCACGTCTTCTGCGTGCCGGGGGAGAGCTATCTCGAGGTGCTCGACGCGCTGCACGGCAGCGCCATCGCCCTGACCGTGTGCCGCCAGGAGGCGGGGGCCGCCATGATGGCGGACGCCGCCGCGCGGCTGACCGGGCGGCCGGGGGTCGCCATGGTGACGCGCGGACCGGGCGCCACCAACGCGGCGCACGGCATCCACATCGCCGAGCACGATTCGGTGCCGCTGATCCTCTTCATCGGCCAGATCGAGCGCGCGATGCGCGGGCGCGGCGCCTTTCAGGAGATGGACTACCGGGCCTTCTTCGGGTCCACGGCCAAATGGGTGGTCGAGATCGACGACGCGGCCCGCATTCCCGAGATCGTGTCGCGGGCGTTCCACGTCGCGATGCAGGGCCGGCCGGGACCGGTGGTGATCGCTCTCCCCGAGGACATGCTGGTCGACCGGGTTTCGGTGGCCGACGCGCCCCGCGTGGAGCCGGTGCGGGCCTGGCCCGGGCTTGCCCAGATGGCCGAGCTGCAGAAGCGCCTCTGGGCCGCCCGGAGCCCGCTGCTGGTGCT
>CAXUMV010000245.1:0-1173 GCA_964252065.1 uncultured Lichenihabitans sp. | reverse complement strand
CGACGTGCTCCGGCACGGCATCTCCGCGCTGGGCGGCGCGGGCTAGGGTCGCGAGCATGCGACTGCTGGTGCTGGGCGGGGGCGGATGGAGCGCCCGGGCCTGCGCGGGCGTCGCGCGCTTTGCGGAGCGCTTCGCCCTGCCGGTCGCGACCTCCTTCCGGCGCGCGGCGCTGTTCTCGGCCGATCATCCCAACTATGCCGGCGAGATCGGCATCGGGCCGAACCCGGCCCTGAAGGCGCGGGCCGCGGAGGCCGACCTCCTGATCCTGGCAGGCGGCCGCATGGCCGAGATGCCCTCCCAGAGCTACACGCTGCTGAGCATCCCCGTGCCCCGGCAGACGCTGGTGCACGTCCATCCGGACCCCGCCGAGCTCGGGCGCGTCTACGCGCCGGCGCTGGGCATCATGGCCTCGCCTGACAGCTTCGCGGCCGCGCTCGAAGCCCTGCAGCCGCCCCAGACCATCCCCTGGGCGGGCGCCGCGGAGGAGGCCCATGCGTCCTACCGGGCCTGGACCGAAGGCCCGCCGGCCGCCAAGGGCAAGGTGGACATGGCGGAGGTCGTGCGGCGCCTGCGGGCCCATCTGCCGGACGAGGCCGTGGTGACCAACGGGGCGGGCAACTACGCGATCTGGGTCGGGCGCTACTTCGGGTTCCGGCGGTTCGGGACGCAGCTCGCCCCGACCTCGGGATCGATGGGCTTCGGGGTCCCGGCGGCGGTCGCGGCCAAGCGGCTCGATCCCGCCCGCCCGGTCGTCGCCTTTGCGGGCGACGGCTGCTTTTTGATGAACGGACAGGAGTTCGCGACAGCTGTGCAGTACCGCCTCGCCATCGTGGTCGTGGTGGTGGACAACGGCATGTACGGCACGATCCGCATGCACCAGGAGCGCGAGCACCCCGGCCGGGTGTCCGGCACGGACCTCCAGAATCCCGATTTTGCGGCCTATGCCCGGGCGTTCGGCGGCCACGGGGAGACGGTGGCCGCGACCGAGGACTTCATGCCGGCGTTCCACCGCGCCGAGGCGGCCGGCGTGCCGGCCATCATCCACGTCAAGACGGACCCCGACGTGATCACCCCGGCCACCACACTCACCGCGATGCGGGCGCGCTAGTCGATTCCCGGTCGAGCAGCGCCCGCTTGCGCGCGATCCCCCAGCGATAGCCGCTGAGCGCGCC
>CAXUMV010000244.1:0-5754 GCA_964252065.1 uncultured Lichenihabitans sp. | reverse complement strand
GCGCGCCGGAACGGACGTGCCGTGGAGGTCAGAGGCTTGAACCAGGCCAGCACCATCATGGTCGAACGCTTCGCCGTCCATGATAAGGAGCCGGCCGCGAGTTCCCCGCCCGCTCACTGATGACGGCACCCTGCCGGCGTTCTCGCCGCAGTTTGTTCAAGGAAGCGATGCGCAACGTTCGCGCTCCACACCAACTCGGACGTCAAGTCTTACCGCGCCGCACATCCGTTTTGTGACTATGGAACGTCAGCCCTGGCCCTTGGCCGGCCGAGAGTCGCCCCATGACAATGCACGATATTTCGGCTTGCCATGTCGTAGTGACATATACACTGCCCTCGCCGGCCACTCTGCCCCATCCACCTGCTAGGGATCGATTGAATGCAGCACTCATGTCTTCGGCTGGGCGCCGACATCGGCGGCACGTTCACGGACCTGGTGCTGGTGTCGGACGACGGCGCCGTGTTCGCGATCGAGAAGGTGCTGACGACCCCGGACGCCCCGGACGCGGCCGTGGTGGAGGGCGCGCGGCAGCTGCTCGCCGCCACGCGCGCGCCGGCCTCCGAGGTCTCGCACGTGCTGCATGGCACCACGCTGTTCACCAACGCGCTGATCGAGCGCAAGGGCGCCAAGACCGCGCTGATCACCACCAGGGGTTTCCGCGACGCCGTCGAGATCGGGCGGGAGCACCGCTATGACATGTATGACCTGCGCATGGAGCGCCCGAGGCCGCTGGCGCCGCGGCACCTGCGCTACGAGGTGACGGAGCGGGTGCTGGCGGACGGCAGCGTACGGACGCCTCTGTCCGAGAGCGACGTGCGTTCCGTCGCCGGCCAGCTGATGCGCGAGGGCGTACAGGCGGTGGCGGTCTGCCTGATCCATTCCTACCGCAACCCTGCCCACGAGCGCCGCGTGGTCGAGATCCTGGCGGAATTCGCGCCCGGACTGGTGGTGAGCGCCTCCTGCGACCTCGTGCCGGAGATCCGCGAATATGAGCGGACCTCGACCGTGCTCGCCAACGTCTATGTCCGCCGGATCGCCGAGAACTACCTGGGACGGCTGCAGACGCAGCTGGCCGAGCAGCTCGGGCTGCGAGGCGGCCTGTTCGTGATGCAGTCGAACGGCGGTGTGTGCGAGGTCGCGACCGCCCAGCGCGACCCGGTGCGGCTGATCGAATCCGGTCCGGCCGCCGGCGCGCTCGCGGCCGCCCATTACGGCCGGCTGCTCGGGCACAGGGACATCCTCTCCTTCGACATGGGCGGGACCACCGCCAAGGCCTGCGTCATCGCCGACGGCGAGCCGTTGATCGCGCCGGATTTCGAGGTCGACCGCCAGTACCAGTTCAAGAAGGGCAGCGGCCTGCCCGTGAAGGTGCCGGTGATCGAGATGATCGAGATCGGGACCGGCGGCGGCTCGATCGCCCAGGTCGATGCGCTCGGGCGGCTGCAGGTCGGCCCGCACAGCGCCGGCGCCAGGCCGGGCCCGGCCGGCTACGGCCTGGGCGGCACCGAGCCGACCGTCACGGACGCGGACCTGATCCTGGGCTACCTCGACCCGGGCTTCTTCCTGGGCGGCCGCATGTCGCTCGACATGGACGCCGCGCGGGCCGCTGTCGTGACCCGCGTCGGGGACCGGCTCGGGCTGGATCTCGGGGAGGCAGCCTGGGGCATCCACCAGCTCGCCAACGAGAGCATGGCGTCGGCGGCCCGCATCCACGCGATCGAGCGCGGCAAGAACGTCGAGAGCTTCCCCATCTTCGCCTTCGGGGGCGCCGGTCCGGTCCATGCCTTCGGCGTGGCCCGCATCCTGCGCAGCCCGCAGGTGATCTTTCCGCTCGGCGCCGGGGTGATGTCGGCGATCGGCTTCCTGACTGCTCCGCTGGCGCTCGACTCCGTCCGCAGCCTGCCCGGCGACCTCGATGGCATCGATTGGGGGGAGGTGCAGGCACGCATCGCGGAGATGCAGGCCGAGAGCCTGGCCGTCCTGTCGCGCACGATCCCGGCCGACCAGGTGCGCTTCCGCCGCTTCGCCGACCTGCGCTACCGCAAGCAGGGCTACGAGATCCGCGTCCCGCTGCCCGACGGCATCCTGGATGCGTCGCGGCTGGCCGAGGTACGGACGGCGTTCGAGGCGGCCTATGTCGCGCTCTACGGCCACACCATGCCGCGGACGCCGATCGAGGCGGTCTCCTGGCGCGTCGTCGCCCACGGCCCGAAGCCCGAGCTGATGCTGCCCAAGGCCGCGGGCGGCGGGAGCCTCCGCAAGGGCGAGCGGGACATCTACCTGCCCGACGAGCGCCGCTACGGCCGGGTGCCGGTCTTCGACCGCTACGCCCTGCCGGCCGGCTGGGCGTTCGACGGCCCGGCGGTGATCGAGGAGCGCGAATCCACCGTCGTCGTCAACGGACGGGCGCGGATCACCGCCGACGATATCGGCAACCTCGTCGTCGACCTCCCGAGGACAGCAGCATGAGTCTCGATCCCATCACCTTCGACATCCTGTGGAGCCGGCTGATCGCCACGGTGAACGAGCAGGCGGCGGCGCTGATCCGGTCCTCCTTCACGTCGATCGTGCGGGAGGCCGGCGACCTCTCGGCCGGCGTTTTCGACCGACAGGGCCGCATGGTGGCGCAGTCGGTGACGGGCACGCCGGGCCACATCAACTCGATGGCGACCGGGATGGTGCATTTCCTCGCGAGCTTCCCGGCCGACACGCTGGAGCCGGGCGACGTGCTGATCACCAACGACCCGTGGAAGACCGCCTCGCAGCTGAACGACATCACGATCGCGACCCCGGTGTTCAAGGACGGTCGGCTGGTCGCGCTGTTCGCCAATTGCTGCCACGCGCTGGACATCGGCGGCCGCGGCCTGTCGGCGGATTCGCGCTCGGTGTTCGAGGAGGGCCTGCTGATCCCGGTGATGAAGCTTCACGAGCGCGGCCGGCCGGTGCAGGCGGTGTTCGACCTCCTGGCCGCCAACGTGCGGACCCCGGAGGAGGTGCTGGGCGACCTGCACTCCCAGATCATCGGCAACGAGGTCGGCGCCCGCCAGCTGCTCTCGTTCATGCGCGAGTTCGGCCTGGACGACATCGAGGCGCTGTCGGAGGAGATCATCACCCGCTCCGAGCGCGCGATGCGGGAGCGCATCCGGGCGCTGCCGGACGGTCGCTACACGTCGGCCCTGACACTGGACGGGTTCGGCGAACCCATCCGGATCCAGGCCGCAATCGAGGTGACGGGCGACACGATGATCGTGGATTTCGAGGGCACCAGCGCCGCCGTGCCGCTCGGCATCAACGTCGCGCTGAACTACACGCGGGCCTACACCACCTACGGGATCAAGTGCGCGATCTCGCCGGACGTGCCCAACAACGAGGGCAGCTTCCGTCCCGTCACCGTTGTGGCGCCGCCGGGCAGCGTGGTGAACGCGCAGTATCCGGCGGCGGTCGGCGGCCGCCACCTGGTCGGGCATTTCCTGCCCTCGGTCGTGATGGGCGCCCTTGCCGACGCGCTGCCGGATCGGGTCATGGCGCCAGGCTTCGACGGATTGTGGGACACGCACCTCGCCGGCGAGGCCCGGTCCGACGGTGCCCGCTTCTCGTTCACCTGGTTCGCGGCCGGGGGCACGGGCGCGCTCGGCGACAAGGACGGCCTGTCGGCGACGGCCTATCCGAGCGGCATCGCGGGAGTCCCGGTCGAGATCATCGAGAGCATCGCGCCGGTCGTCATGCGCCGGCGGGAGCTGAGGGCCGATTCCGGCGGCGCCGGGCGGTGGCGGGGCGGGCTCGGCCAGACCATGGAGTTCGAGGTGCTGACCGACCGGCCGTTCCTGTTCTCCGGCTTGTACGAACGCACACAATTCGCGGCTCCGGGATTGGCGGGCGGCGGCAGCGGAGCGCTGGGCCGGCTCAGCTTCGACAACGACGCCGGACTGGCGCCGAAGATGAGCGGCATGCTTCCGGCTGCGACCGTGGTGACGCTCGAGCTGCCGGGCGGCGGCGGCTACGGACCCGCGACCGAGCGCGACCCGGACCGCGTCCTGACCGATGTGCGCGACGGCTACGTGTCGGCGGAGGCCGCCGAGAGGCTCTACGGCGCCGTGATCGACATGACGGACTGGACGGTGTCGGCGGGTCCGACAGCTCAGGCGCGCGAGCGCATGCGCCTCGGCACCCTTCCTTAGAGCGCTCAATAATCAGCGATAGATCGCTTCATCGGTGATCATTGCATGGAGTTTTCGATCGAGTCAGCGTCGTGGAAGTGAAACAAATAACGGCGCCCTCGGCTCTGTCGTCCGAGTCAGAACGCCGTCACTCGGAGGCGCGAAATTGGCTGGGTCAAACGCACCCTGTTCGCGCTCGACATGCCAGCCTCCTCCGTAAGAATTGGAGCTCCAGCTGAGCTACGACTTGGATCTACGCATCAGGAGAAACAGCATCCGCCAAGCCCCTGAGGCCGAACGGGGTCCGGTACGCGAGACGCTGGTGGGCAGCGTCGAGCGGGTCACGTTCCACAATGCGGATACGGGCTTCACGGTCATCCGGGTCAAGGCTCGAGGCAAGCGGGATCTGGTGCCCCTCGTCGGCCATGCGGCTTCGATCTCGGCCGGCGAGTACATCCACGCGGTCGGGGTCTGGCTGACGGATCGCACGCACGGACTCCAGTTCAAGGCGGATGTCCTGAAGACCACGCCTCCGACGACAACGGATGGGATGGCCCGCTATCTCGGGTCCGGCATGGTCCAAGGAATCGGTCCGAAGCTGGCCGAACGGATCGTGGGTCAGTTCGGGCTCGGCACGTTCGAGGTGATCGAGGCTGATCCGACTCGACTGCGCGAGGTGTCTGGCATCGGGGAGTTCCGGGCCGGCAAGATCGCGGCGGGCTGGGCCGAGCAGAAGGCGGTGCGGGACATCATGGTGTTCCTGCACGGCCACGGGGTCAGCACCTCGCGGGCGGTCAGGATCTTCAAGACCGTCGGTCATCAGCCCGTCACGAGATAGATCGCGACATCGTAGAGCTGCCCCTCCGCGACCGACGGGCTGAGACAATGGACGAGGAAGAGGCTGAGGACCCGCAGCTTCTGCCGGATGTCCTTGAATTCACCGGCCTCGTCAGTCCGGATGGCGCTGGAGTTTGACGGTACCTTGCGGTCGGGCGCCACCAGGACGGCGCCCAGCTCGAAGGCGGAGAGCTTGATCGGAGCGCCGGCCTTCAGTCGCCTGCGTGGCGCCCTGTCCGTGTCGACGCTGATGACCCGACTGACCTCCGGCATCGAGACGAATATGGGCGTTGAACTGTCCGCGAGCGCCGACCACCTGAGACGAACCCTGCTGCCGCAGACGACTCGGATCTGGCACGCGAGACGCTGTCGCGCGATCCTGCCCGTCGCGCCCTCGGGTCGCGATCGCTCGCTGCGCCGCGACGAGCGCTACCGCCTCGCAAACCCTCCGGGATCGGCCAGGATCGCGTCCGTGACCTGGCGGACGTCGCGCAGGCCGCACATTGCCATGGTGACGTCGAGCTCGCGGCGGATGACGTCCAGGCACTGCATGACGCCGGCCTCGCCGTTGGCGCCGAGCCCGTACAGGAAGGCGCGCCCGATGAAGGTGCCGTGGGCGCCGAGCGCCAGCGCCTTGATGACGTCCTGGCCGGACCGGATGCCCCCGTCGAACAGGATCTCCATGCGGTCGCGCACGGCCTCCACGATTGCCGGCAGCGCCTCGATCGAGGAGAGCGCGCCGTCGAGCTGGCGCCCGCCG
>CAXUMV010000243.1:3410-5756 GCA_964252065.1 uncultured Lichenihabitans sp. | reverse complement strand
GACCTGGGTGCAGCTCCAGCAGCACACCAAGCCCGTGCTAATCGCCGACATCGCCGGGTTCTGGGGCCCGCTCCTGTCGCTGCTCGCCCACATGCGCGAGAACGGCTTCGTCCGGCGCGAGGCGGAAGTCAGCTATCTCGTGGCGGAGCGGAGCGAGGACATCCTGCCGATGCTGCGCGCCGCGATGCGCCGCACCGCGCTGCGCGGAACCGAACAGACCGTGCTCGACCTGCCGGTTTAAAGGCTGTTTCATGCCCTTCTCCCGCCTGCGGGAGAAGGAGCTTATCGGGATGGAATCGGGCGCGTTCTCGCGATCAGCGCCGGCCCGCGAGGGCCGCCGCGACCGCGGGCGGCACGAAGGGCGAAACGTTCCCCCCCATCGCCGCGATCTGGCGCACCAGGGTGGCGGTGATCGGCCGGGTGTCGACCGGCGCCGGGATGAAGACCGTACGGATGTCCGCCGCCATGGCGGCGTTCATGCCGGCCATCTGCATCTCGTAGTCGAAGTCGGTGCCATCGCGCAGGCCGCGGATCATGAGGCTCGCCCCGTGACGCCGGGCAGCCTCCACGGCCAGCCCCTCGAACGGGGCGACCTCGAGGGTGCAGCCGGCCGCCGCCGCGGCGGCGCCGCAGACGGCTTCGATGAGGCGCCGCCGCTCCTCGAGCGAAAACAGCGGCGTCTTGGTCGGGTGCGACCCGATGCCGACCACGAGCCGGTCGCACAGCTGTGCCGCGGCCTCGATCACGGCGAGGTGGCCGTTGGTCGGGGGATCGAACGAGCCGGTGTAGAGGCCGGTCCGGCTCACTCGGCGTCCCCGTTCTCCGCCTCGATGCCGTCCGCGCCCCCCTCCGAAGCCTCGGGGATGTGCTCGACCGACACCACGCGCTCGTCCTTGTGCGTGTTGAAGATGATCACGCCCTGCGTGTTGCGGCCCGCGATGCGGATGCCCTCCACGGGGCAGCCTTTGCCGCCCCGCCCGGTGATCCGGTACTCGTAGGACGAGGTGCGCTTGCCGTAGCCGCGCTCGGAGACGGTCAGGATGTCCTGCTCGGCCTCCGACATCTCGGCGTAGCGCTGCTGGGTCAGCGTGTCGGGCGCGTCCGCCGGCACCTCGGCGCCCTCGCCCACCACCTCGCGCTCGATGTCGTCGTCGACGAACCCCTCGCGGGCGCGGCGGCGCTTGAGGTAGGCGATCCGCTCGCCGGCATCGGCCAGCATGTGGCGCAGGATCGACATGCCGATGACGGCGTCGCCCTCGCCCAGCGCGATGCCCCGCACGCCCATGGAGTCGCGGCCCTTGAACACCCGGACGTCGCCGACCGCGAAGCGGATGCTCTGGCCGCCGGCGGTGGTCAGGAGCACATCGTGGTCCTCCTCGGCGCAGATTTGGACGTCGACGATGCTCTCGCCCTCGTCGAGCTTCATCGCGATCTTGCCGGCGCGGTTGACCTGGGCGAAGTCGCTCAGCTTGTTGCGCCGCACCGTGCCGCGGGTGGTCGCGAACATCACGTCGAGCCGGTCCCAGGTCTCCTCGTCCTCGGGTAGCGGCATAATGGTGGTGATGCGCTCGCCTTCGTCGAGCGGCAGCAGGTTGACGAGCGCCTTGCCGCGCGCCTGCGGGGCGGCGAGCGGCAGCCGCCAGACCTTCAGCTTGTAGGCCTGGCCGGCCGAGGAGAAGAACAGCATCGGGGCGTGGGTGTTGGCCACGAAGAGGCGGGCCACGAAATCCTCGTCGCGCGTCTGCATGCCGGAGCGGCCCTTGCCGCCGCGCCGCTGCGCCCGGTAGGTCGAGAGCGGCACGCGCTTGATGTAGCCGGCATGGCTGACCGTCACCACCATGTCCTCGCGCTGGATGAGATCCTCGTCCTCCATGTCCGCGTCGCTGTCGAGGATCTCGGTGCGGCGCGGGGTGGCGTGCGCGGTCCGGATCGCCTGCAGCTCGTCCTTGATGATGTCGAGGATGCGGGCGCGCGAGCCCAGGATGTCCAAAAGGTCGGCGATCTCGGCCGCGAGCTTGTTGAGCGCCTCGGCGATCTCCTCGCGCCCGAGCGCCGTGAGCCGGGCCAGCCGCAGCTCGAGAATCGAGCGGGCCTGCGCTTCCGACAACCGGTAGCTCCCGTCCGCGTTGAGGATGTGGCGTGGATCGGCGATCAGGGTGATCAGCGGCGCCATGTCGAGCGCCGGCCAGTCGCGCGCCATCAGGGCCTCGCGCGCGGCCGCGGCATCGGGCGAGGTGCGGATCAGGCGGATCACCTCGTCGATGTTGGCGACCGCGATGGCGAGGCCGACCTGGATGTGGGCGGCGTCGCGCGCCTTGGCCAGCCGGAACTTGGTCCGCCGCGTGA
>CAXUMV010000243.1:0-3400 GCA_964252065.1 uncultured Lichenihabitans sp. | reverse complement strand
GACCAGGATGTCCTTGAGGTTCAGGACCTCAGGCCGGCCCCCGTTGAGCGCGATCATGTTGGCGCCGAAGCTCGACTGCAGCGAGGTGTAGCGCCAGAGCTGGTTCAGCACGACGTCGGGGACCGCGTCGCGCTTGATCTCGATGACGATCCGCATCCCGTCGCGGTCGCTCTCGTCGCGCAGTTCCGAGATGCCCTCGACCCGCTTCTCGCGGACGAGCTCGGCGATCTTCTCGATCAGCGTCGTCTTGTTCACCTGGTAGGGGATCTCGGTGACGATCAGCGCCTCGCGGTCGCGGCGGATCTCCTCCACCCCGACCTTGGCCCGCATGGTGATCGAGCCGCGCCCGGTCTGGTAGGCGGAGCGGATGCCCGCCCGGCCGAGGATCGAGCCGCCGGTGGGGAAGTCGGGGCCCGGGACGATCTCGGTGAGGTCCTCGATCGTGATCTCGGGCCGGTCCATCAGCGCCACCGCGGCGTCGATCACCTCGCCGAGGTTGTGGGGCGGGATGTTGGTCGCCATGCCGACCGCGATGCCGCCGGCGCCGTTGACGAGCAGGTTGGGGAAGCGGGCCGGCAGGACGACCGGCTCGTGCTCCTTGCCGTCGTAGTTCGGCTGGAAATCGACGGTGTTCTCGTCGATGTCCTGGATGAGGGCGAGGCTGGGCGAGGCGAGGCGCGATTCGGTGTAGCGCATCGCCGCCGCCGGGTCGCCGTCGACCGAGCCGAAATTGCCCTGGCCGTCGATCAGCGGCAGCCGCATGGAGAAGGTCTGCACCATGCGCACGAGCGCGTCGTAGATCGCGCTGTCGCCGTGCGGGTGGTACTTGCCCATGACATCGCCGACGATGCGGGCGGACTTCACATAGGGGCGGTCGGGGAAATGCTTGTTCTCCTGCATGGAATGCAGGATGCGCCGATGCACCGGCTTCAGCCCGTCTCGCACGTCCGGCAGGGCACGGCTGACGATCACGCTCATCGCGTAGTCGAGGTAGCTGCGCTTCATCTCGTCGGTGATGGAGACGGGACGGATGCCCGACGACTCGTCCGGGCGGCTGTTCTCGTTGTCGGCCAACGCTCACACTTCCTGGAAACGGGGAGGCGGCCACCGGTCGGCCTCGACCCGGCTTGGCCGCTTCTCAGGGACTGCGCGGGGGAGAGCGGCGAAACACGATCCGCACGCAAATCCGCAGCGAGACTCTAGCGGCCGCACGCCAGCTTGGCTATGGCGGCCCGCCCCTTATCCCCGGCCTCCGGCCCAAGGACAGGCCGTGCCGACGAGCTCCTTCTCCCGCAGGCGGGAGAAGGTGCCCGACAGGGCGGATGAGGGGACTCGCGAGCTTGAGGATCCCCTCATCCGGCCTTTGGCCACCTTCTCCCGCCTCGCGGGAGAAGGGCATCACCGGAGAGAGTGAACTCGTCACGACACTTTGGCGTCGCGCCGTTCGATGAAGGCCTTCAGATCCTGCATGGAGGCGAATTGGTGGGTGCCCTGCTCGGTCTCCACCTCGATCATCCCGTTGGAGTACATGACGTAGGAGGCGGCCCCTGCATTGTAGCGCCCGACCACGACGGGCTGGAGGGGGTCCATGGCAGCGGCGGCTGTGGGATCGGGCGTGGCGTCGTGGGGGACCGGCGCGTCCGCGGGTTCGGCGTCCTGCGCCGCCTCGGCCGCGGGCTCCCCGGCCGGCTCCGGGTCGGCGGCCTCGACCGGTTCGGGCTCGTCCGGCGCCGGGGGCCGCTCGCGGCCGGTCACCTCCTCGTCCCATCCCGAGGAGAGGTCGATGGAGGTCCTCCGGGACGCGATCACGGGACGGCTGCTCGCCGTCCGCTCCCCGGTCTCGAAGCCCGGCGGCGAGGGAAGGGGCGGGGTGTCGTCGGGCGCCCCGGGCAGGGACGAGCCCGTCGCGCGCCGGGCCAGGAACGAGGCGAGGAAGTTGGGGCGCGGCGCCGCGGCGGGCGTGTCGGCCAGCGGATCGGCGATGGGATCGGGGGCCGCCACCGCGGGTCCGTGCGCCACCTCCTCCTGCTCCTCGAACACCAGCGCGGGGGCGCTTTGCACGAGGACGGGTTCGGGATGCGGCGGCTCGGCGGGCGCGTGCTCCTCCTCCGTGCTCGGCTCGGCCGGATGGAGCGCGGCCGTCAGGGCCGGCTCGGGCCGGACCTCCTCCTCCTCGGCGAAGGGCCAGTCTCGCTTGGCCGCGGGGGCGAGCGGATGGAGCGGGCGGAACTCCGGGATGATCGGCCCCCCGTCGAGCGCAAAGGCCGGCGGCGCGCCCACCTGCGGCGGGACGGCCGGCAGAGGCAGGGTCAGCCGCTCCATCGCGTCCCGCAGGGCGCCGAGGTGGTGCAGCAACAGGCCGAGCACGAAGACGATGCATCCAGCCGAGGCCGCCACCGACCCGCTCATGATCTGCGTCCAGCCGAGTTCCATCCGGACGATGGGAACGCCATGGCCGACGAAGAGCAGCCCCACGGCCACCATCGAGGCGCCGAGCGCGTAAACGCCGTAGGTCATCAGCCGCGTCGCACTCAAAAGCTTGGCCTTTCACGCGTCGGTCGGGTGCTGCACCGCCTGCCTGGATCGGATGTCTTGGGCGCCGTTCATAGGCAAAAATCCCGCGGCAGTAAAATCTTTGTGCGTCGCCGGGCGGGCGGACCCCGTCCCGTCGCGGGTTGCCGCCCTTGCCCAGGCGGCTATATCAGCGCAGGGATCGACCAGGCGTGGCGAGCACCTTTGCCGCATGCCGCAAGACCAGACGACGGAGACCGACATGACGTTCACGCTGCCCGACCTGCCCTATGCGCACGACGCGCTCCAGCCCTTCATGTCGAGAGAAACGCTCGAATTCCATCACGACAAGCATCATCAGGCCTATGTCACCAACGGCAACAACCTGATGAAGGGCACCGAGTTCGAAGGCCAGTCCGTCGAGGACGTCGTGAAGAACTCGTTCGGCAAGAACGCCGGGCTCTTCAACAACGCCGGCCAGCACTACAACCACATTCACTTCTGGAAGTGGATGAAGCCGCAGGGCGGCGGATCGCTGCCGGGCACGCTGGAAAAGGCGGTGGTCGACAGCTTCGGGTCGGTCGAGAAGATGGCGGAGGACTTCATCCAGGCCGGCACGACCCAGTTCGGCTCCGGCTGGGCCTGGCTCGCGGTCAAGGGCGGCAAGATCGAAGTCCTCAAGACGCCGAACGGCGAGAACCCGCTCGTGCACGGCGCCTCGCCGATCCTGGGCGTCGACGTGTGGGAGCACTCGTACTACATCGACTACCGCAACCGCCGGCCCGACTACCTCAAGGCCTTCGTGGCGAGCCTGGTGAACTGGGAGCACGTGGCGGAGCTCTACGAGGCCGCGCCCAAGTAGGGCGCTCCACCTTCCGACTAGGTCCTT
>CAXUMV010000242.1:5052-5757 GCA_964252065.1 uncultured Lichenihabitans sp. | reverse complement strand
GGGGCTGCGACCGGCGCATCGGTGAAGACGAAGGACAGCATGGTGGCCATGTCGGGGGCGATCATGCCGGCGCCCTTGGCGATGCCGTTGAGCGTGACCTCGACGCCGCCGAGGGTCGCGGTCGCGGTCGCGAGCTTGGGAAAGGTGTCGGTGGTCATGATGGCGCGCGCCGCCGCATCGACGCCGCCCGGCTTGGCGGCGCCGGCCAGGGCATCGAGCACGCCCTCGAAGCGGGAGGCGTCGAGCGGCTCGCCGATCACGCCCGTCGAGGCGAGAAAGACGTCCTGCTCCGACACGCCGAAAGCCCGGGCCGCGATGGCCGCCGTCCGCGCCACCGCTTGCGCTCCCACGGCGCCGGTGAACGCATTGGCGTTGCCGCTGTTGACCACCAGCGCGCGAGCCGTGCCGGCGGGGAGCCGCTGCCGGCACCAGTCGACGGGGGCGGACGGGCACTTGGACCGCGTCAGCACGCCGGCGACGGCGGTGCCTTCGTCCATCAGCGCCACCATGACGTCCGTGCGGCCCTTGTACTTGATACCGGCGGCGCCTGTCGCGAAGCGCACGCCGGCGACCGTCGGGAGGGTCGGGATGACTTTCGGGGCGAGCGGGGAGACGGGGACGGACGGAGCCATAGGCGCTTCCCTCGGCGACGATGCCTTGTCTCCCGCGCGGCGGGAGAAGGTGGCCAAAGGCCGGATGAGGGGA
>CAXUMV010000242.1:1290-5042 GCA_964252065.1 uncultured Lichenihabitans sp. | reverse complement strand
GGCGCGGGGGTGGCCGGCACGGGGGCGGCCGGGGCCGGCGGCGGCTCCGTGCGCTCGATCTTGGCGCCGTCGCGCAGCTTCATGATGGCGTCGCTCTGGGCCTTCTGCACCACGTAGCGGGCGACCTGGTCCCTCACCTGCTCGAAGGGCGGGAAGGTCTTCTGCCGCTTGTCCTCGAGCTTGATCACGTGCCAGCCGAACTGGCTCTTCACCGGGTCCGAGATCTGGCCCTTGTCGAGCTTGGCGGCCGCCTCGGCGAACTCGGGCACCATCTTGTCCTTGGTGAACCAGCCGAGATCGCCGCCCTGGCTGCCGGGGTCCTTGGACACCTCGTCGGCCACCTTGGCGAAGTCCTCGCCGCCCTTCACGCGGGCGAGCGCCGCCTTGGCCTCGTCCTCGGTCGGCACGAGGATGTGGCGGGCGTGGTACTCGTCCTCCGGCTTCTGCTGCTTGGAGACGTCGTCGTAGACCTTGTGCTCGGCCTCCTCGGTCGCGGCGGTCTTGGCGAGGTTGCCGAGCAGCCCCTCCATGAGGGTCTTGTCGCGGTAGTAGGCCATCTGCTTGGCGAAATCGGCCGACTCCGCAAGGCCGTCCTTGGCGGCCTGGCCGGCCGCGAGCTTGAGGTCGATCAGGTAGTCGAGCACGTAGGTCTCGCGCGCCGGCCCCTTGAGCTGCTGGGGCAGGGTCGGCCCCAGATCCAGGGTGGCGATGCGCACGTCGTCGTCGGTGATCTCGACGCCGTTGACGCTCGCCAGAACCTTGGCCGAGGCGAAGGCCGTGCCGGCGAGAAGCAGGAGCGCCGCCCCGGCGAGCCGGGCCGCATTGATCGTAAGAGCCATAGGTGGCGTTCCGTCCCAAGGGTGAAGCGGGTGGCGTCGATGCCGTGGATGATGGGCCAGCCGCTTGCATTGACAAGGATTGAGGCCGCTCATATCTGCGTTCACGGCGCTTTGCCAAGGCTTTCTCGCCGACCTCGGAGGCGAGACGCCCGGGTTGCGGGCCGCGCGGACCCGGCCGCTTCCCGAGGGAGACGGTGCCACCCGGGGCGTGAAGCCGGTGGCGCGCCCTCGAAAGGTGTGATGGATGTTCGGTTCGCTGGCGAAGAAGATTTTCGGCTCGTCCAACGACCGCCGGCTCAAGACATACGTGTCGCGCGTCGCCGCCATCAACGCCCTCGAAGGCGAGGTCGCGACGCTGTCCGACGAGGCGCTGGCGGCCCGCACGGTGGCGTTCCGGGCCGAGCTCGCGGCGGGCAAGACGCTCGACGACATCCTGGTGCCGGCCTTTGCGACCGTCCGCGAGGCCGCCAAGCGCGTCCTCGGCCAGCGCCACTTCGACGTCCAGCTGATCGGCGGCATGGTGCTGCACGAGGGCGCCATCGCCGAGATGCGCACCGGCGAGGGCAAGACCCTGGTCGCGACCCTCGCCTGCTATCTCAACGCGCTGGCCGGCAAAGGCGTCCACGTCGTCACCGTCAACGACTACCTCGCCCGGCGCGACGCCGAGTGGATGGGCCGCATCTACGGCTTCCTCGGCCTCTCGGTCGGGGTGATCGTGCACGGGCTGGACGACCGCGAGCGCAAGGAAGCCTATGCGGCCGACATCACCTACGGCACCAACAACGAGTACGGCTTCGACTACCTGCGCGACAACATGAAGTACGAGCTGGACCAGATGGTCCAGCGCGGCCACACCTTCGCGATCGTCGACGAGGTGGACTCGATCCTGGTCGACGAGGCGCGGACGCCGCTGATCATCTCCGGCCCCTCCGAGGACCGATCGAGCCTCTACGTCGCGATCGATGCGCTAATCCCCAAGCTGGTGCGCGAGGACTACGACCTCGACGAGAAGCAGCGCACCACCAACCTGACCGAGGCCGGCAACGAGCACATGGAGGCGCTGCTGGTGGAAGCCGGGCTGCTGCCGGAGGGCTCCTCGCTCTACGAGGCGGGCAATTCAACCCTCGTCCACCACGTCCAGCAGGCGCTGCGGGCCTACAAGCTGTTCCAGCGCGACAAGGACTACATCGTCCGCAACGACGAGGTCGTGATCATCGACGAGTTCTCCGGCCGCATGATGCCGGGCCGGCGCTACTCGGAAGGTCTGCACCAGGGGCTCGAGGCCAAGGAGCGGGTCACGGTCCAGCCCGAGAACGTGACGCTCGCCTCGATCACGTTCCAGAACTACTTCCGCCTCTACAAGAAGCTCGCCGGCATGACCGGGACCGCGGCCACCGAGGCCGACGAGTTCGCCGAGATCTACAGCCTCGATGTCGTGGAGATCCCGACCAACCGGCCCGTGATGCGGCTCGACGCCGACGACGAGGTCTACCGCACGGCCGAGGAGAAGCTCGTCGCCATCGCGGCCGAGATCGAGGCGGCCAATGCCAAGATGCAGCCGCTGCTCGTGGGCACGACGTCGATCGAGCGGTCCGAGCAGCTCGGCGAGGTGCTGGCCAAGAAGGGCTACCGGCGGATCGACTTCTCCGATCCCCGCGCGCTCGATGCGCTGTATGCGGGCGCGCGGGCCGGCAAGCCGTCCCGAACCTTCGCAATCCTGAACGCGCGCTTCCACGAGCAGGAGGCCTATATCGTGGCCGAGGCCGGCGTGCCCGGCGCCATCACCATCGCCACCAACATGGCGGGGCGCGGCACCGACATCAAGCTCGGCGGCAGCGAGGACATGCGCCTCGCGATCGAAGGCGCGGGCCTTACCGACGGCGCGCTCGCGGCCAAGGAAGCCGCGATCCGGGCCGAGATCGTCTCCTTCAAGGACAAGGCGCTGGCCGCCGGCGGGCTCTACATCATCGGCACGGAGCGCCACGAGAGCCGCCGCATCGACAACCAGCTGCGCGGCCGGTCCGGCCGCCAGGGCGACCCGGGCAGCTCGAAGTTCTTCCTATCGCTGCAGGACGACCTGATGCGGATCTTCGGGTCGGAGCGCATGGACATGGTGCTCAAGCGCCTCGGCCTGCAGGAGGGCGAGGCGATCGTCCACCCCTGGATCAACCGCGCGCTCGAGAAGGCCCAGCAGAAGGTCGAGGCGCGCAACTTCGACATGCGCAAGAACGTGCTCAAATACGACAACGTCATGAACGACCAGCGCAAGGTCGTGTTCGAGCAGCGCCGCGAGATGATGGGCCAGGAGAGCCTCGAGGAGCAGATCGGCGAGATGCGCGAGGGGGTCGTCGACGACCTGATGGCGCGCTTCATCCCGCCCGACTCCTATGCCGAGAGCTGGGACACCGCCGGCCTGCACGAGACCCTCAAGAGCATGCTGAACGTCGACCTGCCGGTCGAGGCCTGGGCCAAGGAAGAGGGCATCGGCGAGGAGGAGCTGGCCGAGCGCGTGCAGAAGGGCGTGGCGGCGGCCTATGAGGAGCGGATCGCGCGCAACACGCCCGACGTCATGCGCTACGTCGAAAAGCAGGTCGTGCTGCAGATGCTCGATCACCTGTGGCGCGAGCATCTGGTGGTGCTCGACCATCTCAGGCAGGTGATCGGCTGGCGCGGCGTCGCCCAGCGCGATCCCCTGAACGAGTACAAGGCGGAGGCCTTCGAGCTGTTCAACACCGGGCTGCTGACGCGGCTGCGGGAGAACACCACCGCGCAGCTCATGCGGGTCGAGGTCGCCTTCGAACCCCCTGCCCCCGAGCTGCCGCCGATGTTCGCGACCCACGCCGACCCGCTCACGGGCGACGACGACGTGGCGGTCGCCGAGGCGGCGGTCCGGCGGGATGGCGGGGGCGGCCT
>CAXUMV010000242.1:0-1280 GCA_964252065.1 uncultured Lichenihabitans sp. | reverse complement strand
TATGCGACCGCAAGCGCCGGGGCGACCATCATGGAGGCGCTCGACACCGAGCGCCCGCACCGCGACCCCCAGAACCCCGCCACCTGGGGCAAGGTGCCCCGCAACGGGCTCTGCCCCTGCGGCTCGGGCCGCAAGTACAAGCACTGCCACGGGGTGCTCTCGTAGGGATCCGCGACCGCCTCTCGGAGAAGCCCCTTCGCACCTCCGGGGAGAAGGTGGCCGACAGGCCGGATGAGGGGTCTTCGCGGCTCCTCCGGCCCTCATCCCCGCTGTCGCGGACCTTCTCCCCGGAGGGGCGAAGGGGCTAATTTTGTTTGGTCGAGGACGGGTGCTGGTCAGTTGCCCACGCTTTTAACCCACCTGCCCGCGGTGGCGCAGGAAGTGGTCCGCCAGCACGCAGGCCACCATGGCTTCCCCGACCGGCACGGCCCGGATGCCGACGCAGGGGTCGTGACGGCCCTTGGTCAGGATGTCGGCCTCGGCCCCGCTCCGGTCCACGGTGCGGCGGGGCGCGAGGATCGAGGACGTCGGCTTGACCGCAAAGCGCACCACGATCGGCTGACCGGTCGACAGGCCGCCCAGGATGCCGCCGGCATGGTTGGCGAGGAACGCGGGGCCGCCGTCGGGGCCTGAGCGCATCTCGTCCGCATTGGCCTCTCCGGTCAGGGCGGCGGCCGCGAAACCCTCGCCGATCTCGACGCCCTTGACGGCGTTGATGCTCATCAGCGCGGCCGCGAGCTCCGCATCGAGCTTGCCGTAGAGCGGCGCGCCCCAGCCGGCCGGCACGCCCTCAGCGACGATCTCCAGCACCGCCCCGACCGAGGAGCCCGCCTTGCGGATGCCGTCGAGGTAGTCGGCGAAGAAAGCGGCCTTCTCCTGATCGGGGCAGAAGAACGGATTGCGGTCGATCTCGGCCCAGTCCCAGCGCGTGCGGTCGATCGCGTGCGGCCCCATCTGCACCAGCGCCCCGCGGATCGTCACGCCAGGGATGACCTTACGGGCGACGGCGCCCGCCGCGACCCGCGCCGCGGTCTCCCGTGCCGATGAGCGGCCGCCGCCCCGATAGTCTCGGATGCCGTATTTCGCCTCGTAGGTGTAGTCGGCGTGGCCGGGCCGGTACTTGTCCCGGATGTCCGCATAGTCCTTCGAGCGCTGGTCGACGTTGGCGATGTGCAGAGCGATGGGCGTGCCCGTGGTGCGCGGCACGGCGCCGGGCTCCTCGGCGAAGGTGCCCGACAGGATCGAGACCGTGTCGGGCTCCTGCCGCTGGGTGGTGAAGC
>CAXUMV010000241.1:4475-5793 GCA_964252065.1 uncultured Lichenihabitans sp. | reverse complement strand
CGGCCGCCTCCGACACCGCGTAGGCGTGGTAGATCGGCTGGGTGGCGGCGTTGCCGTTTTCTTCCTTAGTCATGGTCGTCTCCTTGTTGAGGTTGCTGTCCCGAGGGACGAACCGCCCACGACCCGCCGCCAGGAGCGGCCTGTCCCCAACACGGATGCTTGGAGCGGGCAGGAGAAGGACAGGGCGCAAGCGGTGGGTCAGGTTTCGTCGCTTGCTGAGGGCAGCCATCTCAACCGGGAGAGGTCCAGGGCATGACGACGGCAGAGCCGCCCGGCGATCTCCGCCGCAGCGGGGCGGCAGGCGGCGGAGAGACAGGGCGAACGGTGCGCGCGGCGTTCGCGGTGACCGCCTCGGCCATCTTGGCCGCGGCAAGCCGTTCGAGGAGCGCGCGGTCGGACAGATAGCCTTCGTCCTGGGCGTCGAACAGGTCGCGCAGGATCGCCCCGCCCGCCTCGACATACGCCTCCGTGCCGACGAAACGGGCCAGCCGGTCGGTGAGGGCACGCTCTCCTGCGTCAGGAAGCGCTTGAGAGCCGATGCCGAGCGATTCCAATCGGGGAGGGCGGTCCATGCCTCCTCCTGCGCCCGGTGATCGTCGGCGATGGCGAGGGCCATCATCTGCTCCAGCCCGATCTCCCCCTTGCGGTAGAGGCCGCGCAGCTTCGGCGAAACGGCGGACAGCCTGAGGCGCTGGCGCACGACCGCCGGGGTGACCCCGAAGCGGGCGGCGACGTCCTCGACGGACAGACCCTTGTCCTCGACCTAGGCCCGGAAGGCCGCGCACTGATCGTCGGGATGCATCGCGTCGCGCACGGCATTCTCGGCCAAGCTGATTTCGGCGAGGTCATCGCCTACCTCGAGGATCAGACACGGCATGGACGCGTCCTTGGCCAGCGCCTTCTGCTGGGCGAGCAGCCGCAGCGCCCTGAGCCGCCGTGCCCCGGCGACCACGGCGTAGCGGCCATCGGGGAGAGGCTGGACATTGAGGTTCTGGCGCAGGCCATGCGCGGCGATCGAGGCGACGAGTTCCCCGAGGCCGGTCGTCCGGCCGGTGCGCAGCACGTTGGCTGGGGAGTGGATGAGAAGGTGAAGGGGAAGGCTTTGCTGGATGGTCATGGGAAGTCTCCTTGGTTGATGGGCGGGTTCAGGTCCGCCTGAACCCCTGCCCGTCGGCGAGACTGGGGGTAGCAAGGGGAAGGGCGGCGGCCGGGGAGGGGATCGCCCGCCCGGAACGGGCCGCGTCAGCGGGTCTGCACAAGCGAAGCGCGGAAGACCGGGGAGACCTCGGCCGCCGGCGGGCAAGGCCCGCGCACCCTT
>CAXUMV010000241.1:1675-4465 GCA_964252065.1 uncultured Lichenihabitans sp. | reverse complement strand
TTAGGAACCGGCCGGCACGCCGGCCAGAACAAGCCTTAGCTGGTAGCTACCAGCTCGATACGGCGAAGTCGCCTTGCGTCAGGGATGGAAGCCCGCCAGGGCCGAAACCCGAGGGTTCGGCGTGCGACAGCCCGGCCGGAGGGACGCCCGGCGATAAGAAGCCTGCCGATCGCTATGGAGGGCAGGAAGCCACCAGAGCATCATGATGCGCATCAACCCCGTTGGAGGCATCATGAACGATCAAATCACCACCACTACCCTCGAGGAGCTCGCCAAGCGCCGCGTCGTATCTCGGCCGACCACCCGGCTCGCCGGACGGATTGCCGGCTTCCTGCGCGACGGAATCGGGCGCATCGAGGCCTGCGAGCATGTTCCGCACCTGGATCGCCGCCATTGCGGCACCTTGGTCGGGCTGTTCACGAAACCGCAGGACGGAGATCACCGATCACGTCATCGCCCGGGCGCCGGCGCCGCGACGTATGTCACGTCGGCACAGCATCGTAAGACTGGCCGCGGCACCGGAGACCGCTAAGCAATCACTAGCGCACGGTCTCCGTGTATGCTATTGTCATACGCATGGCACAGCTATGCACCACGTCGATCTTGAGCGTGCGGGTCAATCCGGCCGAGCGGGCGCTGCTCGAGGAGGCGGCGGAGCACGCGCACACGAACTTGAGCGACTTCATCCGCCGCAAGGCGCTCGAGGCGGCCGAGGTCGACGTCCTCGGCCGTACCGTCGTCACCATCCCGGCGCGCGACTGGGAGGCCTTCGAATCCTGGCTCGATCGCCCGGCCGTGAAGATCCCCGCGCTCGAGGAGCTCGCGGCACGCGCGCCCTCCTGGGAGCGGTGAACTCCCTCGTCACGCCACCGCGTCCGCTCGCGGAAGACGACGGCCGCGAAGCCTTCGATTGCGGCCGCGACTCGCTCAACGGCTGGTTTCGCCGACACGCCTGGGCCAGCCAGGTTGGAGGCGCCTCGCGGGTCAACATCATCGCCGAGGCTGAGACGGGCCGCATCGTCGGCTATGTCACGCTGAGCGCCGCCCAGATCGAGCGCGCCTTCCTGCCCAAACCTCAGCAGCGCAACCGACCGGACCCGATTCCGGTCACACTGCTGGGCCAGCTGTCGATCGACAAGGCGCATCAGGGGAGGGGGCATGCGACCTCGCTGCTCCTCTTCGCCTTCCGCACCGCGCTCAAAGCCTCCGAGAGCGTCGGCAGCGTGGGCGTGCTTACCCACCCGATCGACGACAGCGTGCGCCGCTTTTACGCCCGCTGGGGCTTTGGGGACCTGCCTTTTGACCCCCGGCGAGCGATGTTCGTGCGGATGGTAGACGTCAGAGGCAGCTTCGAGTGGTGCAGCGCTTGATCACCCGCACCCGGAGCGACCGATGAACACAGTCTTCATAGGCGGCTCCCGCCATGTCTCCCGCTTGAACGCCCAGGTGAAGGAACGCTTGAACAACGTGATCACCAGCGGCCACCGAGTCGTGGTGGCGACGCCAACGGCGCGGACAAGGCGGTGCAGAAAGGCCAACCCGAGTTCGGGACAGGACGCCCGCCGTGCCGCCTCCCTCCCTGATCATAGACAGACGCTTGACGTGCGTGTTTTATACGTATAGATAGCGGGTGTCGGATCTTCTGCCGACAGACTGAGGAGAGCAATAATGCCTCGGATTCACTCGCTCACCTACGTGACGCCGCTGCTTGGGTGTTTGGTCGTCGCTTCTGCGCACCGACCAGCACCGAACGGCGCCCTCGCGGCCGCCTTGGGAACCCTCCCAAGCCCGGTGAGCGCGGCAGGAGAGCTAAATGTCGGACGAGATTGGAGAGGTGAATGTTGTTCAGACGCCCGTTTTGGTGAGTGTGGTTGAACCAGTCTCCCCGACGGTCGACACAGTCCTAGAAACGTTGCGTCAGTTGGCTAAACCACCTCCCCCTTCCGGAGGGGGAGCCGATCCACCTCGCGCCTGACTAGAAGGAGGATCGACATGATCCGGGCAAAGGAGCGAAAGAACTTTGAATTTGACGCTCGGTACACTGAAATCATCAGTCGCCTCAAGGATATCTGTGCACTTAGCACGGATACTAAGGTCATTGAGGAGGCTCTCGTGTTTCTTGCCTGGGCAGCCGGGGAAGCTAACAAGGGCTATAAGATTGGATCTTACGACGAGGATAAGCAGGTGCTGCGTGAACTCATGACGCCGGCTTTAAAGATGGCGAGCCAGTGGTCCCCGCCTTCTACCGCCGAAGTCCGGCGCGTCGCTGCAGCCACTGCCTAGAAACAGGCAAGCGCCTGTTTCATAGCTACCAAAAGTAACGTAAGAAGGTCCCCATGCCATCTGGCGCTGGGGACCTTCGACGTGTCCAGTGGTAGCAATAAAATCGAGCCGGAATCATCTCTAGGGTTGGACGATCGATTTCATGACCTTGAGATATCTGTTGAAGAAGAAAAGGGATTTAAGCGTATTGAGCGCTCCGTAAGAATTTCTAGTATCACAAAATTCACTCAGGTTAGTGTAAGGTTTGACCGAAGCGGAGCGCCGATTATAAAAATGAGCAATGGAACACCATCCTGGTTTCCAGTAGCCGGAGTCATATTTACCCTTATTACTATAATATTTCTAATGTCTTTTTTCTTTGTGTCTATCTCTCTCCAGCCTCAGCAGCAGACCGTTTTTAACGTTCTTGTGGCATTTTGTGCCGCTGCGAGTGCAGCATTCTTTGGCGGATCAGGAGTTGCTGAAGGAAAAATACCCATATTCAAGGAATCGCCAATTACTTTTTCG
>CAXUMV010000241.1:0-1665 GCA_964252065.1 uncultured Lichenihabitans sp. | reverse complement strand
CGGCGGCGTTGGCACTTTTATAGTTGTGTATCTAATACTTAGATACACAACAGGCATCTAAATCGCGATCCGCTCGACCTCGTCCAGGTTCACCTCGTCGCTTCGGCGATCGTAGAGCTGCGTGGTGCGGGTCGAGGCGTGGTTGGCGATCGCCGCCGCCTTCTCCAGCGTGCCGCCGTTCTTGAGATAGGCCGTGATCCCGGTCGCCCGGAAGGTGTGATTGCCGATCCGGGTCTTGATTCCGGCCGCCTTCGCCCGCCGCTGCACCATGGCGTAGGCGTTGGCCGCGGGGAGGGGCGTGCGGGTGAGCTGCCCGGTGCCTCGGCCGATCGTCCGGAACAGCGGCCCGGCCGCGTCGCCGGCGATCCCCGTCCCGTCCAGATACTCATGCAGGTAGGTTTCGAGGTTGTGATGGCAGGGGAGGGCGACGGCCTTGCCGCCCTTCTCGTGCAGCCGCACCCACAGCCGCCGGTTCTGCACGAACACGTCGCCGACCGTCATGTCGGTCGCGGCGCCGATCCGGGCGAAGGTGTAAACCATGAGGCCGATCAAGGCCCGGTCCCGCAGGCCGATCGGCGTCGCGATGTCGATGCTGTCGAGAAGAGCGCGGGCCTCCTCTGGGGCGAGCACCGGCGTCTTGCCGCGCTTCTGGCTGTGCTTCGGGCCACGCACGGCCGAGGCCGGGTTGAACGGTAGGATGCCGCCGGTCGCCAGCCAATCGAACATCATGCGGATGGCGGCGAGGCGTTGCTTCACAGTCGGAGCGGAGAGTGTATGCCCCAGCTCCTCGATATAGGCTGCGATGTGGACCGACGACACGGCCGCGATCGAAAGCAGGCCGCGCGCCTCCAACCAGGCGCAGAACTCGCCGACGGCGCGGACATAGGCCCGCCGCGTGTGCGAGTTCCTGATCTGGGCGGTGAAGAATTCCAGGAAACGGTAGGCGGCGCGATCGCCGGCCGCAGCGATGAGGGTGGGCGTCTGCGAGGCGGGGAAGGTGACGAGTTGATTCATTATTCGGCTCGGTGACGCGCGAGGATCGCGTCGAACAAATCCGGGCGGCCGTGAAAGCTCGTCCTGCGCAGCCGCTCGAATGCGTCTGCCAGATCGATAAGTCTGCGCCTCGCAGCGAGCTCGAGGAGCCCAAGCGTTCCGGTCACGGCGAACCCTCTGCTGCGGGCGACCGCGACGCCGGCGCGATCGTCCATTAGGATCAGCTCGGCACCAAGGGACAAAGCGAGCATGATGGCAGCTCGCTCGCCTTCATCCAGCGTCTCCAACCCGACATCCCATCCGGCGTCCGATCGAACGGCGAGCCAAGGCGGCGGATCGGCAATCCAGTCGCGGACAAGCGTCGGGCTTTCAGGATGACTCAGCTCGGCCCACACCGCCTCAGGGATGAACACGGTCTCAAAAAGCGCCGGCAAGATCGGCACATGGCCAATCAGCACGAGATAATTCAGAGGGCCTGTATCAGCGACAACCGCCCGCACGCGTCACAAGCCGAGGCGGGCGAGATCGGCCCGATCGCGCTCGAAATCGGCCATCCCGTAGGCTTCGTGGATGGCCCGCGCCTTCAAGAAGGCGTCGAGGGCGGCATGCGTGGCGAAGCCGAGCATTCGGCGCAGCTCGGGATGGGTCAGCCGGCCGGCGCAGTATTCCTCG
>CAXUMV010000240.1:1270-5802 GCA_964252065.1 uncultured Lichenihabitans sp. | reverse complement strand
ATACCCGCAATCAAGCAAGCACGCCGTCGATGTGGTGGCTTCTAGGGCAAACGACCTCGGCCTGTCAACCCGCAAGTTAACGATGTCCGGGAGCCCCTGCCCTTTCCAATCGGACGCGGGCGCCAAAGCGGGCACCCCGGCGCGTCCAGCGCGCACGCTCGGCGCGAGGTTGGCCCCGCACAAGCATCTTCATGTGTTGTTTATGGGACGAAGGTCATATGCTGAAGACCGTGCAGGGACGCTTGTGATGGATTCGACCGATTCGCCGATGACCAAAATCCTGCTGGCGGAGGACGACAACGACATGCGCCGCTTCCTGGTCAAGGCGTTGCAGAATGCGGGCTTCACGGTAGCCTCGTTCGACAACGGCCTGTCGGCCTACCACCGCCTGCGCGAAGAGCCGTTCGAGCTGCTGCTCACCGACATCGTGATGCCCGAGATGGACGGCATCGAGCTCGCGCGGCGCGCGACCGAACTCGACCCCGACATCAAGGTCATGTTCATCACGGGGTTCGCAGCGGTCGCGCTCAACCCGGACAACAACGCGCCGCGCGATGCCAAGATCCTCTCCAAGCCCTTCCACCTCAAGGATCTCGTCGGCGAGGTGCAGCGTCTGCTGGCGGCCTGACCGCCTCCGCGACTTCGGCCATGACGAAAAGCCGCCCCGGTCTTCCCGGGGCGGCTTTTCGTTATGGGTCGGCGAGGGCGGCCCTCAGGAGGCGAGGGCCGTCGGGGTGATGCGCGCGGGCCCGCGGATCTCGAGATCAACCTCGAGGGTCGACAGGTTCTCCTGCTTGTCCATCTTGACCCGCACCTGCTCGGGATCGATCGAGACGTGGCGGGCGATGACCTTCAGGATCTCCTCGCGAAGGATGGCGACGAGGTCGGCGCGGCCATCGAGCGCACGCTCGTGGCTGAGGAGCAGCTGCAGGCGTTCGCGAGCCTGGGGGGCGGAGGACGGGCGCCCGATGAAGAGACGGAATGGATTCACGCAGCCCTCCGACCGAACAGCATGCCGAACAGGTTGGCCTTGACGGGCCGCGGCACCGTGACTTCGATGGTCTCGCCGAGCAGGCGCCTCGCCGCTTCCGCATAGGCTCGGGCGGGCGCGCTCGTGGGATCGTTGATGGTCACCGGCGAGCCGACGTTCGAGGCCTTGAGCACGTCCTGGCTCTCGGGGATGATGCCCAGCAGCGGCACCGAGAGGATGTCGAGCACGTCCTCGGTCTTCAGCATGTCGCCGCGCTGCGCCCGCAGGGCGTCGTAGCGGGTGAGCAGGAGATATTTGTCCATGTGCTGGCCGCGCTCGGCCTTCTCGGTCTTGCTGTCCAGCATGCCGATGATGCGGTCCGAGTCGCGGACGGACGACACCTCGGGGTTGGTCACGATCACCGCAAGGTCGGCGTGGCGCATCGCCAGGGTCGCCCCGCGCTCGATGCCGGCCGGGCTGTCGCAGATCACCCAGTCGAAGCGGTCGCGGAGCTCTGCCACGACCTTGGCGACGCCTTCGTCGGTCAGGGCGTCCTTGTCGCGGGTCTGCGAGGCGGGAAGCAGGTAGAGGTTGTCGACCCGCTTGTCGCGGATCAGCGCCTGGTTGAGGTTCGCCTGGCCCTGGATGACGTTGATGAGGTCGTAGACGACCCGCCGCTCGGCGCCGAGCACGAGGTCGAGGTTGCGCAGCCCGACGTCGAAGTCGACCACGGCCACCGTCTTGCCGGCCTGTGCGAGGGCCGCGCCGAGGGCTGCGGTCGAGGTGGTCTTGCCGACCCCGCCCTTGCCGGACGTCACCACCAGAACCTGCGCCATGCCTGTTTCTCCCCTGCCCCGGATCAGCCCAGGGCCTCGACGACCAGCACGTCGCCGCGTGTCCATGCCTGGACCGGCCTGCCCCGCAGGGCGGCATCGATCTCGTCGGCGGTCTTGTAGAGGCCGTCGATCGCCAGCAGCTCGGCATCGAGATGGCGGCAGAAGATGCGGCCGTCCTTGTTGCCCCAGCCCGCGAGGGCCCGGCCCCGCAGCGTGCCGTAGACGTGGATCGAGCCGCCCGCGATGATCTCGGCGCCTGAGGCGACCGAGCCGAGCACGGTCACATCGCCGTCGGGGCAGTAGATCGCCTGGCCGGAGCGGATCGGCCGCTCGATCACCATGGAATTCTTGTGACGCGGGATGGCAGGCGGCGGGACGGCGGGAGCGCCCTCCTCCTCGGCGGCCGGCAGGTCGATCGGCTGGGACGGGCGCCCGTCGGCCACGATGGGCGGCAGGCCGCGCGCGTCCGCCCCGAGCACCTGGGTGTCGGTGCCCTCGAGCGCCATCACTCGGACCTTGCGGGCCTGCAGCTCGTTGACGATGCCCATGAGGTCCGGCCGCTTCTGGGGCAGGTTCGACACGTCGACCACCACCGGCTTGTTGATGAAGTAGGCCGGCGAGCGGGCCAGCAGGGCGTCGAACTCGGCGAGCCACGCCTCGAGGGGCAGCTCGGGCGTCAGCACGAGCGCCATGAGGGAGCGTCCGCGGAAGCGGACGGCTGTGGCGGGGCTGCTGGCGGCGGGGTCGGTCACGGGCTTAACCATCCTTTAACAGGGCCGATTTGAGGCCGGGATGGCTAAGGAATGGTTAACGGCGCCCCATCGGGCCCCTCCGCCGCAAGGCCGGGGCAAGCCGGGTATCCGCCGCCCCGCTTGCGGCAGGGTGGATCCCCGCGATGGTTGAAGCTCTTGGCTCCGAGACCCTTCATCCGCCCTGTCGGGCTCTCTTTCCGCTTGCCGTGAAGCAAAGGGGCTGATGACGCATGACTTGTCTTGTCACGAGACCGTCAGCACCTTGCTCGAGACTCCTCTGATTCGGCCTCTCGCACCCGCAGGTCCATGACCCCCATCGCCGCCCTTTCGCATCCGCTCGACGGGGCCGTGCTGTCGGCGATTCTGGACGCCCTGCCCGGTCCCGTCATCGTGATCGACGATGCCCTGCGGGTCGCGGCGATGAACCGGCCGGTGCGCGACATCCTTCCCACGCTCCGGCCGGGGGACGCCCTGCCGTTCACCCTGCGCGATCCCGACGTGCTCGCCGAGCGCGCGCTCGCCGCGGCCCGGCGCACGCTCGACACCGGCGAGCGGCAAAGCGTGGTCTGGCGCGACCGCGTGCCGCTCGAGCGGGTGTTCGAGGTCAGCGTGGCCCGGCTGGATGCGCCGGAGGGCGGCGCCATGCTGGTGCTCAGCCTGCTCGACTGCACCGAGACGCACCGCATCGAGCGCATGCGGGCCGATTTCATCGCCAATGCCAGCCACGAGCTGCGCACGCCGCTGGCCTCGATGCTGGGCTTCGTCGAGACGCTGCAGGGGCCGGCCCGCGACGACGCCGTGGCCCGGGTCAAGTTCCTCGACATCATGGCCGCGCAGGGACGGCGGATGGCGCGGCTCATCGACGACCTGCTGTCGCTCTCGCGCATCGAGCAGATGCTGCATCTGCGGCCCTCGAGGCCGGTCGACCTCGTGCTCGTCGCCCGGCACGTCGCCGACACGCTCGGCCCGCTCGCGCGGGAAAAGAAGGTGACGCTGGCGGTCGCGGCCGATGGCCCCGTCGTCGTGACGGGCGAGCGGGACGAGCTCGTGCGGGTGGCCGAGAACCTCATCGAGAACGCCATCAAATACGGCTGCCAGGAGGCGACCGAGGGCTCCGGCGAGCGCAACCGCGTCGAGGTGACGGTGGCGCGCGGGGCGCGGGACGGGATCCTGACGGTCCGCGACCACGGGCCGGGCATCCCCCGCCTGCATCTGCCGCGGCTGACCGAGCGCTTCTACAGGGTCGACGTCGGCCATAGCCGGGCGCAGGGAGGCACGGGGCTCGGGCTCGCCCTGGTCAAGCATATCCTGGCGCGGCACCGCGGCCATCTGTCGATCGACAGCCTGGAGGGCCGGGGCTCGACCTTCGTGGCCACCGTGCCGCTACTCGACCCCAAGCGCGCCGAGCCCTCCCTGCCGCTGTTATAAAAGCGTCATGGGACCGTCTTAAATCGCTGTCCTGCCGCCGCTATAGCAGGACCGCCGCGCCGGTGCCGCAAGGTTCGAGGCGTTCGAGCAGCCGATTTTCGACACCATCAATCGAGGCGTCCATGACGATGATCACCTTCGCACGGACGGCGCTCGTCGCCGTCCTGATGGGAACGGCCGCGACCGCCGCCCGCTCCGCCGACATCTCGGGCGCGGGGGCGACGTTCCCCTCCCCGATCTATGCCAAATGGGCCGACACCTACAAGAAGGCGACCGGCATCAGCGTCAACTACCAGTCGATCGGCTCGGGCGGCGGCATCAAGCAGATCAAGGCCAAGACCGTGACCTTCGGCGCGACCGACGCGCCCCTGACGGCCAAGGACCTCGCAGAGGCCGGCCTCGAGCAGTGGCCGATGGTGATGGGCGGCATCGTGCCGGTCGTGAACCTCGAAGGTATCCAGTCCGGCGACCTCGTGCTCGACGGCCCGACGCTGGCCCAGATGTTTCTGGGTTCGATCACCAAGTGGAACGATCCGGCCATCGCCA